>JAIWOJ010000014.1 GCA_020216965.1 Prosthecobacter sp. | reverse complement strand
ATTCCACAGCTCCCGCACCTCTTGACTACAGCCGCGCAAGATGCGCCCGGCAGCCAGCCACAGCCTTGCTTCCTCCAGGCTCTCCCGGTGTTCCTCAGCGGCCTCAGGCTCGGCTAGGTGCAGCATCTGTTCAGCGCGTGAGTAGCGTGTCAGAGCCAGGGAGGTGGCTAGTGCCAGCATCAGATGGGTGACCTCCGCGCTGTGCATCTTTCCATGCGTCGCCGCGAGTGCTTCTGCCAGCTTGGAAAGCCGCGCCGTGTCTGCCGCCGCCGCCCATTCAAAGGCCACGATCGTCGTCAACGTCTGGTGCCCTGAGGCGAGCTCAATGATGAGATCCGGCACGCGCGTCATGGCCGCCAGCTCACCCTCACGACCCTCAAATAAATCCGCTAAATAATCGCTAGCAGCCCCGGCCCATTCTGGCCTGACATAGGCTTGTGAGCAAAAGTCGGCGAACAGCTTTTCCACCGGCTTGCCCGCCCTTAGTGCTGCCTCTAGCGCCTCAGCAGCCGGTCTCAGCGTGGCAGGCAGGCTTGCATCATTCTCTGGGGCGGGAGTTCCCTCGGTCATCCCCTAAGCTCTAGGCCGTGATTGCAGCCTGGCAAGAACGGGATGCTCCTTATCCTGCATTGACCGTGTTTTGCACCATCCCACTGCCTAGCATGTCATTCCCCCTCCTGCTTGAAAGACGGCCCATCTCCGGCACGCTAGATTTTCATCCAGTTTTTATGCGCCTGCACCACGAACTCAATGCCGAGCAAGCTCGCCTCCTCACCCGTCGCTGGTTTTTCCGCGATTGCGGCGTCGGCATCGCCACTCTGGCGGCCCTGGACCTCATGCGCGCTCAGGCTGCGCCCGCTCCAGCCAGCCCCCTCGCCGAAAAAAAGCCCCATTTGCCTGCACGCGCCAAGCGCGTCGTCTATCTGTTCATGGGCGGTGCGCCCAGCCATCTCGAGCTTTTTGATCCGAAGCCTGAACTTGCCAAATGGGATGGCAAACTGCCGCCCGCAGATCTTTTGAAAGGCTACCGTGCGGCCTTTATCAACCCTAACAGCAAATTGCTCGGCCCGAGGTTCAAATTCGCCCGCCACGGCCAGAGCGGGGCGGAGATCAGCGAGCTACTGCCCCACACGGCCAAAATCGTCGATGACCTCACCATCGTCCGCTCCATGAAGACGGACGCCTTTAACCACGCTCCGGCCCAGATCCTAATGAGCACCGGCTCTCAGATCTTTGGCAGGCCCAGCTTCGGAGCTTGGACGCTCTACGGCCTGGGCACGGAAAACCAAGACCTGCCCGGCTATGTCGTCCTCCAGAGCGGTCAAAAAGGGCCCAGCGGCGGTCTCTCCAACTTCGGCTGTGGCTTCCTCCCCACCGTCTATCAAGGTGTGCCCTTCCGCAGCAGTGGTGAGCCCGTCCTCTTCCTCAGCAATCCCAAAGGCATCAGCCCCCAGACGCAGCGCCAGACCCTGGACGCTCTCAAGCAACTCAACGAAGAGCGCCTCCATCTGATTGGCGATCCAGAAATCGCCGCCCGCATCAGCAGTTTTGAGCTCGCCTACCGGATGCAGCAGACCGCGCCTGAGATCATGGACATCTCCCAGGAGCCCCAGCACATCCTAGATCTCTACGGTGCCAAGCCTGGGGAAGCCTCCTTTGCCAACAACTGCCTGCTCGCCCGCCGTCTGCTGGAGCGTGGCGTCCGCTTCGTTCAACTCTTTCACGAAGCCTGGGATCATCACGGCGGCCTCACCAGCGGCCTCAAGCAGCAGTGCGCCCTCACCGATCAGCCCAGCGCCGCCCTTGTGCGCGATCTCAAACAGCGTGGTCTCCTGGAAGATACCCTGGTCATCTGGGGCGGCGAATTTGGCCGCACCCCGATGGTCCAGGGGGGCAATGACGGGCGCGACCACCATCCCAATGCCTTCACCATGTGGTTCGCTGGCGGTGGCATGAAGCCCGGCCTCACTCTCGGAGAGAGCGATGAATTTGGCTTCAACGTCACGCAAGATCCCGTCCACGTCCACGACCTCCATGCCACGCTCCTGCATTTGCTTGGCTTTGATCACACCCGGCTGTCCGTCAAATTCCAGGGGCTAGATATGCGCCTTACCAACGTCCACGGCGAACTCATCCCCAAACTGCTGGCCTGATCTCCGCCCGAGGGACCACACCTTCCCCCGACCACGCAGCCTGCCGCTTGCATCCTAGGGCAGGCGCGCCACCATGGCGGCCCTTTTCCCGCCATGGCCTACATCAACGAAAACTACAACAAACTCAAAGCCGGTTACCTTTTCCCCGAAATCGCCCGCCGCGTGAAGGCCTTTACCGAGGCCAACCCAGAAGCCGCCAAGCGCCTGATCCGCTGCGGCATCGGCGATGTGACCGAGGCTCTCCCCCTAGCCGTGCGTGAGGCCATGCACAAGGCCGTGGATGAACTAGGAGACCGTGCCACCTTCCGCGGTTATGGCCCAGAGCAGGGCTATGACTTCCTGCGCAACGCCATCGCAGAGCATGATTTCAAGGCGCGTGGCATCCAGGTCGAGGCAGATGAAATCTTCATCTCTGACGGCAGCAAGTGCGATACCGGCAACATCCTCGATATCTTCGGCGCAGGGAACAAAATCGCCATCACAGACCCTGTGTATCCCGTCTATGTGGATACCAATGTCATGGCTGGTAATACGGGCGAGGCTGATGAAAGCGGTGCCTATGCGGGCCTGCACTACCTCAAATGCACCCCGGAAAACGGCTTCGTGCCAGAGATCCCAGCGGAGCCGATGGACCTCGTCTATCTCTGCTACCCGAACAATCCGACCGGAGCCACAGCCACCCGCGCGCAACTTGAGGCCTGGGTCAAATACGCCCTGGCAAACGGCACCACCCTTCTCTACGACGCGGCTTATGAGGCATTCATCCAAGATCCCTCCGTGCCCCGTTCCATCTATGAGATCGAAGGTGCGCGCGACTGCGCCATCGAGTTCCGTAGCTTCTCCAAGAACGGGGGCTTCACCGGCGTGCGCTGCGCCATCGTCGTGATCCCCAAAGGGCTCATGGGCAAAACCAAGGCTGGTGGCAAGCAAGCCATCCACCCCCTCTGGAGCCGTCGCCACAGCACCAAGTTCAACGGCGTCAGCTACATCGTCCAGCGCGGAGCGGAGGCCATCTACAGCCCTGAAGGCAAAAAACAGGTCGCCGACCTCATCCAGCACTACATGGGCAATGCCAAGCTGCTGGTGGAAGCCTGCCAGAAGGCCGGCCTGGCCGTGTACGGCGGTGTAAATGCCCCCTACGTCTGGGTCGCCTGCCCCCAGGGACTCACGAGCTGGCAGATGTTCGACAAAATGCTCCACGAGGCCAACGTGGTCATCACGCCCGGCAGCGGCTTTGGCAGCGCCGGTGAGGGCTACTTCCGCATCAGCGCCTTCAACAGCCGTGCCAACGTCGAAGAAGTCTGCCGCCGCATTGCGGCTTTGGTGTGATCTTTGGCACCTAGCTATTTCGCGGTCGCCAGTTGATGGCGACCGCGTATGGAGGCTAACGCACAGCCATCACGCTCTGGCTGTGACGGGTGTGCGGCGGCCGTCGTCGCGGAAGAAGCTCTCCATGCGCTCGCGCAGGTCGGCGTAGAACTTGGCGGCCATTTCCTCCAGCATCTGCGCTTTCGCGGCCATACCTTCACCAGCCAGGCGCTCACGTTCCAGGCGCATTTTTTCCTGAAAGGTCTGCTCTAGCTCCATCAGGTGCTCTAGAAATGCCTTTGCCGCGCGGCTGCGGTCCACACCTTCGATCAGGGCGCGCTCCAGCGGTCGGTTCTGGGTAATGTGCAGGAAGGGACTGTCCACCAGTTGCTTCATGTAGCGGTCAAAGCCCTTGAGGAAAGCGAGGCGCTCGCGGGAAAATTTGACCTCCTCACAGTCCAGCAGGCAATCGTAGGGACCGGGTTTGGAGAAGAACTTCACCACCAGCGGGATGGTATCCACCAGCATGAAGAGCAGAGAGAGCACGGCGTAGGCGATGAGGGCAAAGCGGCCCCCATCTGCGCCGTCTTCAAAAAGACGGTGCAGGGCCAGCGTCTGCGTCAGGATGTCCCGGCGCGGCTCCGCGCGGATGCCGGAGATGCGGGCTTCTTCGTCAGTAGCCAGGCGGGTGAGCTCCTCATTCAGCCCCTTGAGCTGGGCCAGTTGCGCATCGATCTGGGCTTTGAGGGTCTCGCGGATGGCGTTCTGCTGGCCCACGAATTGATCTGCCTGCTCCTGCTGCACCTGGCGGCGTAGGGCGTCAATGCGGTCCTGTTCAGCCTTGGCCTTGGCGGCCAGTTCCGCAGCCTGGGCGTCCAGCGCTGCGTTCACGCCATCCTCGGCGGCTTTGATTTCAGCGATGAGGGCCACGCGGTTTTTTGTCATCGTATCCAGCAGACCGCTCAGCCGCGCAGATTCGGCCCGCCGCCAGGTCAGTTGGTCTTCTTGGATGCTTTTGGCGCGTGGTCCCAGGCCGATGATGCCACTGCGCTGGCCGTTCACCTCACGCTCGAACTCCGTCTGCCACTGGTTCAGCTCGGCGGCGATTTTTTGGTAGTCGGCACTGATTTTTGCCATCTCCTTATCGAGAGCTTCCAGGCGCAATTTGCCCGGCGCGGTGGCTTCGGCGATTTTCGCCTCGCGCTCTGCCTTGGCTTTCTTTTCGTCTTCCGTCAGCGGTTTCTCGATGGGGATGCCGTTTTCATCCAGGAATTTGGCGTTGAAGCTCGCATTCCAGGCTTCGCGTTGTTTGGCGATCTCTGCCTCCAGGGTCTTCACGCGGCCTTCCACGATGGCTTTTTGCGCCACAGCTTCCTGCCGGGCGTTGGCGATCTCCTTTTCCCGATCCTTTTCAATGACAGAGACGATCGTGTCCTTAAAGAGCAGTAGCGTGAGTGGGTGGGATATGGTGATGCCCATCAGCGCTGCCACCACGATGCGCAGGCCGAACTGGAAGAGCTTGCGGAAGATGTTCTGGTAGGCGCGGTAAGTGGCCAGCAGGGCGCGGTCCACCGTGAGGATGATGAAAGACCAGACGAGAGAAACCGTGCCGATGACGAACCAGTTGTCCGTCAGCGTGGAGATGGCGTAGGCGCAGGCGATGATGGCGAAGGTGCTGGGCACGAGCACCGTGGCACCAAAGGCCACATACTTCCGCCGCTCCCAGGCTGGGCAGGCTTCGAGGTTATCAGAGCTGGCTCCAGCGAGCCAGAAGAAGACACGTTCCAGACGGTCGAGGGTGCTCATAAGCGGAAGGCGGGGGGCGCGAGGGGATACTGCGGGCCTGTCGTGCGGCTGTCAATGGCCGTGCCGTGGAGAAAATGCACTACCTGGGCTCGCGTCCGGTTTCCTCAATGAACTGCTGGCGCAGCAAACGATAGGCTTCTAGAGCCTCATCCAGCTCATGCTGGGCCTGCATGAGCTGGCGCTCTAGGGTGCGGATGCGCTGATGCAGGGCGGCATCCCCTTCATGCCCCTCCCTGCTAGGCCAGCGGGCTCCCAGCAGGGTCGTCTGCGCACTGCGTGCGTGGTGGGGGCTGTCTTGGAAAAAGGGCTGGTCTGCGAGGCGCGCCTCTTCCCCCGTCACGCAGTGGATGAGGGTCACGTTTTCATCAATCTGCCCCGTCGCGAGAAATTCTTGGATGGTGGCGATGTTGGTGGGGCCATAGAGGTACTGGTCAGGCATCTGGATCAGCCAGTCCATCTGCAGCGCCCGCACCATGGGGGCCCGCAGCCAAGTCTGCCGCCCATCCTCGGAGAGCTTGTCCATCGGAGAGATTTTGGCCTCAGCCGCCAGTTGGAGGAGGGCTTCGTGGGTCAGAGGACCGTATTGCTCGCGGGTCTCGGCCTTGATGAGGTGCCAGGTGGGGGCGGTCATGCCGCGCAAGCTAGCGTAGCCCCCAGGGCTCTGGGAAGGACAAACTTGCCCCGCCGTGCTTGCCAGGCGGGATTCATGGCCTACTCTCGCGCCCCTTCACTGACCCCTTTTTATGAAAAAGAAAATCGTCCTCGCCTATTCCGGCGGCCTTGATACCTCCGTGCTCCTCTCCTGGATCAAAGAAACCTATGATGCGGAGATGATCGCCTTTTGTGCAAACATCGGCCAGGACGATGAACTCAAGGGACTGAACGCCAAGGCAAAGAAGACGGGCGCATCGAAAATCTACGTCGATGACCTCCAGGAGGAGTTTGCCAGGGATTTTATCTTTCCCATGATGCAGGCGGGTGCCATTTACGAGGGCCAGTACTTCCTCGGCACCAGCATCGCCCGCCCGCTCATCGCCAAGCGCATGGTCGAGATCGCTAAAGCAGAAGGCGCGACCGCCATCGGCCACGGTGCCACAGGGAAGGGGAATGATCAGGTGCGCTTTGAGCTAACCGCAGCCGCCCTCGCGCCCGACTTGGAGATCATCGCCCCCTGGCGGGATGAGCGCTTCCGCAGCCAATTCCCAGGCCGTGCGGAGATGATCAAATACTGCGAGGACAAAGGGATCCCCGTGCAGGCCAGTGCGAAGAAGCCCTTTTCCATGGACCGCAATCTCCTGCATATCAGCTACGAGGCAGGCATTCTCGAAGACCCCTGGTTCAATGCCGGGGATGTGAAATACCGTGACTACTTTACCACCCTCTCCGTCTTTCCAGAAGATGCACCAGACAAGCCAGAGTATGTAGTGCTGGACTTTGAGAAGGGCAACTGCGTGGCGGTGAACAGCAAGCCGATGAACCCGCTACAGGTCATGAAGGCCCTCAACAAGCTGGGCGGCAAGCATGGCGTGGGCCGCGTGGACATGGTGGAGAATCGTTTCGTCGGCATGAAGAGCCGTGGTGTCTATGAGACCCCCGGCGGTGCCATCCTCCACTTTGCCCACCGCCAGATCGAGAGCCTGACCATGGACCGTGAAGTGATGCACCTGCGCGATAGCCTGATCCCCGAGTATGCCAAGCTGGTGTACAATGGCTTCTGGTATGCTCCTGAGCGCCTCGCCCTCCAGGCATTGGTGACGGAGAGCCAGAAAAACGTCTCCGGCACGGTGCGGGTGAAGCTCTACAAAGGCGGCATCCACGCGGCTGGCCGCCAAAGCCAATTCAGCCTCTACAATCCGCACATCGCCACCATGGAGGCAGACCCGACAAAGGCCTACAACCAAGATGACGCCACGGGCTTCATCCGCCTGAACGGCCTGCGCCTGCGCGTGAATAGCCAGGTGAACGGAGCCAAAAATCTGGGCAATTAAGAGCCAGGCACCCAGCTTAGGTTAGGTGAGCCCATCCCTGCCAAGCTGTGTGACGTAACCTCAGTGACGCCCTGTCAGCCATCTCATGCCTGACCTTTCCCATCGACGCGCAGACTTCCCCATCCTGCATCAGCAGGTCGGGGGACATCCGCTCATTTATTTAGACAGTGCTGCCAGCAGCCAGAAGCCGCGCCAAGTCATTGATGCCCTGGTGCGCTATTACGAGCGTGACAACGCCAACGTCCACCGGGGGCTGCATGAGCTTAGCAACCGCGCTACCGAGCAATTTGAGGCCGTGCGTGCCAAGGTCGCCCGATTCATCGGGGCGGCCTCAGCAGACGAAGTGATTTTCACCCGCGGCACCACCGAGGGCGTGAACCTCGTTGCTCAGGTCTGGGCCAGCCATTTCCTGCGCCCAGGGGATGTCATCGTGAGCACAGGCATGGAGCATCATAGCAACCTCGTGCCCTGGCAGCTCGCTGCGGAGCGCTGTGGGGCGGTGGTGAAATATGTGCCCGTGCTTGAGGATGGCACGCTCGATCTGGCGGCACTGCGCGCTCTGTTGGAAGAAGGTTCCGTCAAGCTCCTCACCTGCGTGCATGTCTCCAACTCCCTCGGCACCATCAACCCCGTCGCACAGATCTGTGCCTGGGCTCGTGCGCTTGGCATCACCACGCTTGTGGATGGCGCACAAGCAGTCGGCCACATGCCCGTGGATGTGCAGGCCATCGGCTGTGATTTTTACGTCTTCTCAGGTCACAAAATCTGTGCCCCAACCGGCATCGGCGTCCTCTATGGGCGCGCTGAAGTCCTGGCCAACATGCCGCCCTGGCATGGTGGTGGCGAGATGATCGACAGCGTGACGCTGGAAGGCAGCACCTACAAACAGGCACCGGCGCGCTTTGAGGCTGGCACACCGGACATCGCTGGCGTGATCGGGCTCGGCGCGGCCATTGATTATTTAGAGGGCATCGGCATTGAGGTGATCCATGCCCATGGGCAGGAGCTGATCCAAGCCACCCTGCAAAAGCTACAGACCGTGCCTGGGCTGCGCGTTTTAGGCCCGCCGCCGCCCGTGCAGCGGGGCAGTCTGGCCGCTTTCAGCCTGGCCTGTGCGCATCCCCATGACCTCGTGGAGTATGCAAACACCAAGGGGCTAGCGCTGCGTGGCGGGCACCACTGCACCCAGCCGCTGATGCGGAGATTTGGGGTCGTGGGCACCAGCCGCGCCAGTTTTTACCTCTACAATACCCATGCGGAGGCAGATCGGCTGGTGGAGGTGCTGCACCAAGCCGTGAAATTTTTCTCCTAAGCTGCCATGGCTGCTGAAGATGCTGCCCTGCGTGACCTCTATCAGCAGGTCATCCTAGATCATTCCCGCCACCCACGGAACCAGGGACGCCTCGACGGGCCAGACTGTCATCATGCTCGCGGGCACAATCCGGCCTGTGGTGACGAAGTGGAGGTCTGGCTCAAAACCGGCCCCCAAGGCCAGATCGAGGATATCCGCTTTGAAGGCCAGGGCTGCGCCATCAGTCAGGCCAGCGCTAGCCTGATGACCCTGGCGCTCAAGGGAGCTTCCCCCGAGGCGGCCCGCAGGCTCATGGCAGACTTTCATGCGCTGGTCACAGGAGCCTCTGCCGTGGGTGATGCAGAGGCTCTTGGCAATCTGCTGGCTCTGGAGGGCGTGCAAAAATTCCCTCAGCGCATCAAGTGTGCCACCCTGGCCTGGCACGCAGCGGAGCAGGCGCTCAATCAAGGGACACAAAACGGCCGCTCATCTTAGCGCACCCTCCGCATCTGAAAGGTGCCCTTATCCTTCGCGCACTGGTAGCAGGCGCTAAAGTCATCCCCCTTCACCGTGCCGCTGTAGGTGTATCTGCCGCCTGCCCAGTCAGGCATGTCATGCTGGCCGCTGAAGGTGCTAGAATTTTTTCCAGTCACCACCCGATGCTGTGCCGCATAGGCACCGCTAAAAATCCGTGCCCAGGTGGCATGGTAGTGAAAGGTGTGGTCCCCTTGCGCATTGATGGCTGGACCGACGACGCAGCGCAGACGCCCATGATGGCCGTTCACATCGCTCTTCCAGGTGCCTTCCCAAGCTCCCGTGACCCCTGTGCTCGGCCCCTGGGAAAGGGCTGATTTCCACTCGCGGCGAAAGCCGCTCGAACAGGAGCACAGAACCAGGCAGGCTAGGCTAAAAAGAAACAGGTTTTTCATACGCAGCGCTAAACGCGCCAAGACCCACCGCTCTCTCAGCGCGCGTGCTGCTGCTGGCAAAGGGCTTTGACTTTATCTGCCCGAGACTCAAGGATGCGGAAATCCAGACAGCCGTGATCCCACCTGAGCCGAATAAAAACGAGGCCACCAGCCATGGCTGCTGCCGCCGCACGCGCATCGCCATCGCCTGCCATGCCCTCCAGCGTGGTTACACCCTGGAACTGCCCCTGCGCACGCGCCTACCCAATGAATCCCCCACCAAGCCCTCCTACAACAAACTGGCCCTGGTGATGAGTGCCAAGCTGGAGCCGCCGATGCTCCAGATCCTTTCCGGGCATGAAGATGACAGCATGGCAGAGGTCAACATCACCGCGAGCGGCCCTGCAGAGTGCCCGCCTGGCTCTCCCCACCGGATCAAACTTTCCGGCGTCGGCGGTGGCACGCGGGACATCCCGCAGATCAACTGGAGCTGGCCTGCCCCAGCCCTTTTGGATGCCAGCCTGATGGAGACTCTCGATGAAGATCTCCTCTCCCTGCTGCACCCCTTCAAAATGCCAGAGCTGCCTGCACAGGTCTGGCGCTTTAGCGTGCCAGGGTGCCCCAGTGCAAAATTCCAGGCCACGATAGCCGCGTTTCCCAACGTGCGCTGGGGCGGGCGTCTCACGTTACGCACCACGCCCCCGCCTGAGCAGGGCTCCAGCGGCCCCGCGCTGGAGATCACAGGTGACCTTGGCTGCACCTATGACGGCCGCTTTTTCCCCGTCACTGACAAGCAGCAAGTGCGTGCCCTCTGCCGCTGGACGGAGTGCCTAGATGCCATGGCCCGTGCCGTCACCATGGTCATGTCCTTATGCCCAGGCCCGCGCTACGCGGCGCTACGCAATGACAAACTCGCCCGCCGAGATGCCTTGCACTTTGATCCCTGGCCGAACCTACTGCTTGGCATTGATGCAGAGTTATTTGAGCAGGAAGGCAACGGTCTCCTCGGCCACGCCCTGCGCTGGTTCGTGCTCGCCCGCCCCTTTCTCGCAGGTCAGGGGGAGGCAGCCCTCATCGGTCCATGGCTTGAGCAGCCAGAAAAAAAAGCACTCCTAGCACCGCTGCTCGCTGCCCTGGATCCCCGAGATGCCGCATCCATCGCGCGGGAGGTCGGCATCTTCCTCGTGGCCGAAGGTCAGCTCAAGCTGCGTGCAGGCATTGAGGCCCGCCGCCCCATCTCCCCCACCCAGGGCCGCGCACGCGCCTCCGGCATGGTAAAAACCTACCTCGAAGCGCGCTCCGTGCGGGATTACGATAGCTTCGTCATTCACCAGGGGGCTGCCTCAGATGCCACCGCACGCGCTGGCTTTCGTGCCATTTGCAAGCCCCCCGCCGAAACCCCAGACAGTGACCCCCGCGAGCACCGCTGCCGCGCTGCCGTGGAGTTCACTGGCATCGCGATCTCAAGCCTCGTCAAATCGCGGCCAGGCTGCCGTTTCCTACCGCTCCAGGATACCCCTCTGGCTGACCCATCCCAGCCATCCACCGCCCGGCATGTCCTTGCGCCTTCCCGTGCCTGGCCTGGCGGCAGTGAGCCTGGGCAGATCACGGAAATCCCTTGGTGCGATTGATCCCCCCCAAACTCTCCACGCCTGGTTTTGACCCATGCAGTTCCTCCTTCACCCCTCAGACCGACCCGTCTTCCGCTTGTCCGGCGTGGTGTCGCAGTGTCGGCTGGAACTGCGCATCCATGACGTGCCAATCCACCAAGATACCTCCGGTAAAACTCACCACTTTGACCTAGCCATCAATGAATGGCTCTTCCAAGGCGGCAATGTCATTGAGGTTAGGCTGGCCCCCTTGCAGGCGAGTCATGAATTTGCCCCCAGCGCTTTTCTGGAAATGACCCTGCATCACAAAAGCGCCCATGACGAGGCGGGGAAACTCAGCACCCTGGGAAATCTGACCTGGCGGCCCCAACCTTCCGCCCGCGCCCAGGATACGCGTAGCCAGGCGCTGGATACGGACACCCTCCGCAGCACGCCACCGCCGCCGCCCCAGACGCCGGAAGAGACGGCCCTCCTCGCCCTGCCAGGCCAGGCCGATGATTTGCGCTGGACCCTGGGTGCCCCTGTCCTCCAGCCAGATCACTCCGTGCATCTCCTCAGCCGCTTACCATTACCTCCGCCATGGCCCGCCTGCCCCTGGCTGCGTGGTGCGCTTTTGACAGATCTCGAAGAGCCCGCCCAGACCATCGGCATCTGCCTGCGCACACTCCATGCTGCCCTGCGGGCAGATGCTTGGCAGCCCCTGCTCGAGACACGCCGCGCCGCCATTCAGGCTGCCTATGGCCTGGGTGAGCCTGAAACCGACGAAGCCCTCGGATTTCCAAGCCTTCTACACAGCCCAGGGTGGCAACTCGTCGCCTTGCCCGCTGGCCTCCCTCGGCTGGAGATCGCAGGCAAAGGCCGCCTTGCCCGCATGATCGATCCCGCCACGGGCCTCTCCCCACTTCTGCTCAGAAATCCGACCTTGGGACTCCTCGCAGAGATCCAGGCATGGTGGATGTTCACTGGCAAATGGATCCTCGTGCGCTAACGCTCGGCGATTTGACCGAATCCCCCGATCCCATCGAGATCAAGCTCTTCTCCACGGACACGCCCTGGCTCATGATTGACCAAAAATTCAGTCAAATTTGACCGAAATTCAGTCGCCGCTGGGCGATCATCGCTCAAGCGCGAGCATTCACCTGTCAACATTGAGTGATCTGTGCTCAGGCGCGTGCGATCGGTGCTCAACGCCGAGTGATGGGCGGTCAACGCTGAGCCTTTGCCAGTGAGCCTTTGCGTCCGGCCGCCCGGTGAGGTGAGCCAGGCCCAGCTCGACAGCGCCATCGCCAGCACCAGCGCGAAC
>JAIWOJ010000013.1 GCA_020216965.1 Prosthecobacter sp. | reverse complement strand
GCCGCCGTGCTCAAGGTCACCGCCGACGGCACCATCACCTCGCCCGTGCTGCGCGGCATCTGGGTGCTGGACCGCCTCCTCGGCCAGCCCGTGCCGCCGCCGCCGGCCAACGTGCCCGCCATCGAGCCGGACATCCGCGGCGCCACCACCATCCGCGAGCAGCTCGACAAGCACCGCGCCGACGCCTCCTGCGCCGTCTGCCACGCCAAGATGGACCCGCCCGGCTTCGCGCTGGAGAGCTTCGATCCCATCGGCGGCTGGCGCGGCCGCTACCGCGCCGCCAGCGAGGCCGTGCAGGAGCACATCGAGGTCGTCATGCCGCTGACCTTCGACTTCAACGCCGTGCAGCGCGACGCCAGCCTGCGCCGTCCGATGAAGTCCACCGTCGGCCTCGGCCCCGCCGTGGACGCCAGCGGCCAGTTGCCCGACGGGCGCGCCTTTGCGGATTTCAACGAGTTCCGCCGTCACATCCTGGCCCGGCCCGAGCAGGTCGCCCGTGCGCTCGCCGGCCACCTGCTCACCTACGCCACCGGCGTGCCCCCGCAATACGCCGACCGCGCCGCGCTCGACGCCCTGGTCCGCGCCAGCGCCGGGAAGGGATATGGACTGAAAAGCCTGGTGATGGAGGTGGTGGCGTCTTCCCTGTTTCAGCGTCAATGACATCAATCCAGCCAGTTCTCGATCTTCAAGCCAGGGACTCGATTGAAGTCGGCACCATTGCGGGTCAGCACCGTGGCGTTGTATTCCAACGCGATGCAGGCGATTTTGAGATCCTTGCTGCCGATGCGGATGCCAGACTTGCGCATCGTCGCGAAGCGCTGCGCCGCGTCGTTATCGTATGGCAGCCTGACCAGATCGTTCAGCAGGTCAATCATCACGTTGAGCCGTTCGTAGGCCATCGTTTCCCGTTCCGGACTGTCCGCCCCAGCGATCAAAGCCAGCCAGCCGCGCAGGCATTCGTCGGCGTTGATGATGGAGGTCACGACGTCGGCGTCCGCCTCGCTGATCCACTGGCGCAGCCTGTCTCCGAGCTTGGTCCCGCCGATGAGTTCCCGCAGGTGGTTGGTGTCCAGCAGGAACATGATCAGGCTTCATGCTCGGAGCGCCTCCAGGATTCTCCAAGCCGCCAAGCCTCGCGCGCAAGATCATCTTCCGGAAGCCGGGCATGCACACGCGCGGCATTCTTTCCGGTGCGGCGGATCAGTTCGCGCACCGCTGCCTGCTTCCTTGCGGCACGCTCCGCATCGCCTTCAGGTGCGGAGGTCGCTGCCCCTGATTTGCCTTTGACGGTCGCCATGGTGTCATCCTAAGCCCTCTCGCTCTCTTTTCAAGCAGTTCCCATCCCATCGCCTCCCCATCTCATTGTCTATGAAAACCACCCGCCGCCACTTCCTCCGCGCCGCCGGCACCACCCTCGCGCTGCCGCTGCTCGAGTCCTTCCTCCCCGCCGTGGGCCGCGCCGCCGACACCGCCGCCCTGCCGCCGCGTCGCATGGTCTTCGTCAACCTCACCCTCGGCCTTTACGCGCCGGACTTCTTTCCGAAGCAGGCCGGGCGCGGCTTTGAGCTGACACCTTACCTCGAGCACTTCGCCGACCTGCGCGACCAGTTCACCGTCTGCAGCGGCCTCTCCCATCCCGAGGTCGGCGGCCTGCATTCCTCGGAGATGAGCTTCCTCACCACCGCGCCCCATCCCGGCAGCGCGTCCTACAAGAACACCATCAGCCTCGACCAGTTCGTGCTGGAGAAAACCGGCGCGCAGACCCGCCATCCCTGCCTCGTCTTCGGCTCGCACCAGGGCAGCCTGTCCTGGACACGCAACGGCGTGCGCATCCCGCCCGAGACCGACCCCGCCGCCGTCTTCCGCCGCCTCTTCGTCACCGGCACGCCCGAGGAAGTCCGCCAGCAGGAGCGCCGCCTGCGCCAGGGCCACAGCGTGCTCGACTCCGTGCGCGCCGAGACCGCCGCCCTCCAGCGCCGCGTCACCCCGCGCGACCGCGAACGGCTCGACCAATACCTCACCGCCGTGCGCGACGTGGAACAGCGCCTGCACAACGAGGAAGCCTGGGCGCACCGCCCCAAGCCGCAGGTGGACGCCAAGCCCCCCGGCCCGCTTCCCGACGCCTCAGACCTCATCCGCCGCGCCGACATGCTGCTGAGCCTGGCCCGCCTCGCCCTGCAGACCGATTCCACCCGGCTGGTCACCATCTCCATTGATCCCGACGGCGGCATGCCGCCCATCCCCGGCGTCAGCGAAACCCGGCACAACCTCAGCCACCACGGCCAGAACCTCGACAAGATCGAGCAACTGCGCAAGATCGAGCACGCCGAGCTGGACATCCTCCACAGCTTCCTCGCCCGCTTGCGCGACACCGCCGAGGAGGGCGGCCGCCTGCTCGACCGCACCCAGGTCTTCATCGCCAGCAACCTCGGCAACGCCTCCAGCCACGACACCCGCAACCTGCCCGTGATGCTCTTTGGCGGCGGCTTCAAGCACGGCCAGCACCTCGCCTTCGACGAGAAGAACAATGCCCCGCTGGCCCGCCTCTTCGTCTCCATGCTCCAGCGCCACGGCATCGAGGCCGACCGCTTCGGCTCCGGCCACGGCACCCTCACCGGGCTGGAGATGGCTTGATAATGCCTTCTTTTAACCTCACTGTGACGCAACCACCACTTCGACCCAGCGTTATGAAACCCGTCCCCCTGCTTCTTCTCGGCGCCGCTCTCGGCACCGCCACGCTCGCCGCCTCTGAACCGGCAAGTGTCAGTGTTCCCGAAACAAAACTCGTCGCCCCCGCGAAGCTCATCACGGCGGAAAGGTTCGACCAGCCGTCCTCGCTCGCGCCGAAAGGAAAACCCGGCTGGCGCGGCGGCATCGGCGAATGGGAGGTCAAGGACGGCGCGCTGCACGCCAGGGACGAGAAGCCCAACCCCGCGCGTCCCAACGGCCACGAGGCCGTTTGCGAATACGTCACTGAGGCGGGCGACATCATCTTCACCGCCCGTTTCAAGCTCGGCACCGCGCCGCATGTCGGCTTCGTCTGCCGCGACACCCACCAGCCGAACCATCATCTCGGCCGCATCATGGTCACGCCCGGCAAAGTGTGGCTGCAAAAGATGAGCGGCATCGCCAAGGAGACACGCAAGGAGATCCTGCAAACCATCGAGACGACGTTCGATCCGGAGCAATGGTATCAGGTGACGATCGAAGTGCGCGGGGACGAATGGTTTGCGCGGGTGGGCACGCACACCCTGTCAGCGCGCCACGAGCGGTTCAAGGATCCCAAAGGCCGCATCGGCCTTGTCGCCAAGGGCGAGGGCGCGCAGTTCAAGGACGTAGCCATCTGGCACGCGACGCCGAAGTCGTAGGTCAAGTTGCGGCATCACACTCGCTATTTCCTTGCGGGCAGTGGCGCGATCGTTTCCAGCACTTCACTCTCTCACAGTTGAGGACTGCTGAGAAAACGGGGCGCCAGGGGCCGATTTAAGATGGCCAACGACATACCTGGCATTCATACGCGCAGCGGAAACGCGTGGCGCTGGTTTGGTGGCGACGGTCAGAAACTCTCATAGTGTGATAACCTGGTCTGGCGGATTGCCGCTCAACGCGGCGTAAAGCTGCGGGAAACAGCCTGCCTGCACTCCCTCGACCAAGCCCTTCGGGCGCACGCTGCCGGTGCCGCACATGTCAAAGCTGCCCTCAGCCAGGCCACGGCGCACGGCGCATTGGTCGCAGACCATCAGCAGGATGCCTTTATCTTTGGCCACTCTGGCCAGACGCTCGCCGATTTCGTCGCCTTCGCGCAGGAGGTAAAGGTTGTCATCAAAGAACATCATGCCTGCCACCTCCGCGCCGTGAATGCCCTGTTCGAGCTGGGGCAGGATCATGGTGGAGAGCTTAAAGGTGCAGGCGTTGTTGGTGGCGAAGATGTAGGCGACTTTCATGACGGGGATGGAGATAGGGTGAATGGGGAAAGGAGTTGCAAACCTGCGGCATGCTCATATTAAATGCAAATTGTTTGCATTTAATATGACCTCCGTTCCCCTTGTTTTCTCCCCACGCCTTTCTGTCAGCCAGGTCGAGGAGGGCCGCGACCTTGCCCCTAAGTTCGACGATCGCGGCCTCTTGCCCGCGGTCACCACGGACTTTGCCACCGGCGATCTGCTCATGGTCGGTTACATGAATGCTGAGGCGCTGCAGCGCACCATCGCCACCAGCGAGGCGCACTACTTCAGCCGCAGCCGCCAGGTGCTTTGGCACAAAGGGGCCGCCTCCGGCTTCGTGCAGAAGGTGCGCGAGTTGCGCATCGACGACGATCAGGACTGCGTCTGGCTGCGAGTCGAAACCGCCGGCGGTGCCAACTGCCATGTGGGCTACCGCTCCTGCTTTTACCGCGGCATCCCCACCGGCGCGGACTACCCAGGGGCGGAAGGCTGCCTGGAATGGAAGGAGGAGGGCAAGGTCTTTGATCCTGCTGCGGTCTATGGCAACAGCCCCAACCCCACCCAACTATGAAACGCATTCCTCTTGTCCTGGTGGCGGGCTTCCTTGGAGCGGGAAAAACCACGTTTTTGCGCGCGCTGATGGGTGATTTGAAAGAGCGAGGCGTGCCTTTATGCGTAGTGGTCAACGATTTTGAAAACGCGGAGATCGACGCCGCCCGGCTGCGCGATCTCGATGTCGAGGTGCGTTCGATCAACGGTTCCTGTGTCTGCTGCTCCTCGCTCCACGAGTTCATGCTCACCCTCGGGCAGATTGAGGTGCCGGAGGGCGGGGTGCTGCTAGTGGAGGCGAACGGTGCCTCGGACTTCATCAACTTGATCGCAGCCATCAGCCTGCGCGGCGAGTGCCGCCGCTTCCTCTCCCCCATGCAGGTGACGATGATTGACGCCGCGAGATGGCAGCAGCGCGGCATGCATGACGAGCTGGAGCGCGAGCAGGTGCGGACCAGCACCCACTGGATGCTCACTCACACCGACCGCGTGCCGGAGCGGAGGCTGGAGAGTGTCAGGCACGACATCGCGCGCCTGACCCCGCGAGGCCAGGAGACGGATGTGGGGCGGTTCGCGGACTTTCTGAGGCTGCAGGTGATGACGGCAGCGGTGGAACAGAGCGCCCTTGATTGCGGCCTCCTTGTCAAGTCACCGCCAGGCGGGCTTCTATTCGAGCAAGCAATCCAACATACAGCATCCCCAAGCAGGCATCATCACCATCATGAGGCGGAGCGCGCTTTCACTTCGTTGCGTGTTCCGGTGCCATTCGTCGTGGACCGGCGCGAGCTGGAACACACGCTGCTGCGGCTGCCGGATGAAGTGGTCCGGGTCAAGGGGTTGTGCCGGCTAGCGGAGCTGCCGATGATCCCGTTCTCGTTCCAGCACGTGCGGCCGCAGGGAGAGACGTGGTTCCTGCCTTTGCTGGCGGTGCGAGACATTATCCCTGCGGGTGTGGTCATAGGCGTGGGACTGCCAGAGGAGATCATTCAAAATGCGTTCACGAATTTGCCTAGCGCGGAGCTTGCCCCGGACGAACTATTGACGGGCTGAACCTTGCCAATGAGAAGGCACCATTCCACGAGCAGTCAGGCTCCGATGTCCCAACCTTCACGACAGATTTTCGTGCGGCATCAGGCGGTCGAGCCGGATGCGATCGCTGCCACTCTGGGCAGGCAGGAGGAGCTGGCTCGGTTGCTGGCTGGAGCAGTCATTGCGCAACCTCGTGACATCGAGGCGCTCGTGGAGAAGCTGAGCATCGTCGTGGCCGATGATCTGGAAGGTGGAGCCACGTTGGGGATCCGACTCGGACCGGTGGAGATCGTCTCTGCCATTGATGCCGCGCTGGAAGAAGCGTTCGGCCGCCCTTCTCCGTGGCCAGATGGAGCGGGCGCGCGCGAGTTTTTTCTACATGGTCTGTATGAGGAGATCATTCAGCAGCCAAGCAACCTATTCGAGACCCGGATGTTCCCCGACGGCAGCAAGCGATACCTTCCGGTCAATTGTGGCACCTGGAAAGCGTGCCTGGAGGCATTGCGGATGCGGGTGGTGGAGGGAAGTTTGAGCTGCCTGCGCAAACACGGCTCCTGACTCACAAGAATGCATCCTGGCTGCGTGTTGGTGGCGGCTTATCCCGGTTGGGTCACACCTGCCGCAAGGTGCGCGGCCAGGGGTCATCGAAGGTGCCGCCTTTCTGCCAGCGGGCGACCTCACTGTCAGTGCAGAGGCAGTTGCGCAGGCCTTCGGCAAACGCCGCGCGCTCTGCCGCCGGGCCGATGAGCGTCAGTTCGTTGAGCCGGTCGCCAAACACTGGATGAGCTTCGCGCAACCGCGCGCGCAGAAGCTGGATTTCCTCCGGCAGCAGGCGCTTCTCCGGATCATCCACCAGGGCGGCCTTCCAGTAGGCGAGCAGTTCCAGCTCGATGCTGCCCGCGCTTTGATTCCACAACAGCACCTGCTCCGGGCGGGAAGCTAGCCAGATGAAGCCCTTGCTACGGTGAAGGCTCTGCGGCAGCCGCTCCCGCACATGATCCCATAGGCGCTGCGGATGAAATGGGCGCGGGTCGCGCAGGATGGTGTGGCCCATCGCTGGCGCCTCCCGGCTGTCAGAGCCGTCCCGGCCGAACTGCTCACGCAGGCTTCGGTGTGGATCATAACCGCTGGCCGGGGCGAGGAGGTCTGCCTCGGTTTTCCCGTAGATGGCGGTGAGCATGATGGCGTTTGGGTTGATGACTTCGAGAGTCCTGCAGATGATGGCCACGGTCTCTGGGGTGAGGCGCTCCGTTTTGGTCAGGATAATGCTAGAGGCAGCAATGATCTGCTCAACGAGAAGGTTTTCCGCGCTGCCCTGACCGGACGCGTCGCCGGCCTCCAGAGCGCTCAGCAGACCCAGGCCGCACTGATAATCCTCAGCGAAGGCGCGGGTATCGATGAGGGTAAGGAAGCTCTGAAGTTGCAGTCTCTTAGTGGCAAGGATGTCTTCCAGCAGAGGCGCAGGCGCGTTGCCGCCTGAGGTCTCAATGAGGAGGTGATCGATGTCACTGCGCGCGGCCAGCGTGGCAAGCGCTTCCCGAAAGGCTACGCGGCGTCCACCGCTAAGCGTGCCAGAGTAGAGGCTGATGAGCGTGCCTTCGGCTTCGGAAAGACGTTGCGAATCGCGGATCAGGTCACCATCCACTTCGAGATCGCTGAGATCATTGACCAGCACCGCGAGGCGGAGATGCGCGGGGGCATCGCGCAGAAGGCGGCGCAGAAGGGTGGTTTTGCCGGAGCCGAGGAAGCCTGAGAGAACGGTAACGCGCATCGAGGTTAATAACGCAAAAATGTTGCATTAGAATCAACTCTGCTTTAATGCAATAAAATTGCAAAAATGTCAGTCTCTGATTCACCCCTCACCGTGATGCTTGCCGGCCTGGAGTCCGCCGGGAAGACCGCGCTGTTTCGCGGCCTCACGGGTCGGATGACGGGGGATGAGACAAATGTGCGCGGCAGCACGGTGGTATGCCGCCGTTGCCACCTGACCGGCTGCGGGTGCGAGCTGGTGGACACGCCTGGCATCCGGCTGGCCAGCGATGCGGAGACGACGCGCATGGCACTACATGAGATGCGCGCGGCGGACGTGGTCTTGCTGGTGGCGCGCGGCACCCATGCGATGAGCGAGGTGGAAGCACTGCTGCGGGAACTTGACCTCGAGCAGAAGCGCGTTGCGCTGGCCATCACCTTTCAGGACAAGGCACCAGCGCAGATCGAGAAGCTGGCGGAGGTGTGGCGGGGAAGGCTGGGCATACCGGTGGTGGTGGTCAATGCCAGGGAGCTTGATGAGGCTGGACGGGGGATGGTGCTGCAGGCAATCAAAGAGGCGAGTGCGCTGCAGGATGCGGCAATGGCCGCACTTGCAAACATGGACGCCTTTGAGCTGGCGAGGCAGCGGACGGAACCGGAAGTGACACTGTTTGAGAACCGTGACGCAGGTCCGTGGCTGGCGCTGGCGACGGTGCTGCTAATGTTTGCGCTGCCGGTGTATGCCGCCTACGTGGTGGCGAGATGGCTGCAACCACTGGTGGATGCCGCCTGCATTGGGCCGCTGCGCGCGGTGGCGGCTGGCTGGCATCCCTGGTTGAATGCGGTGCTGGCGGGTGACTACGGAGTGTTGACGCTCGGGTGGTATTCCTTTTTGTGGGCTTTTCCGGTGGTGGTGTTCATCGGCCTGAGCGTGGCCGTGGCGGAGGAGTCGGGAGTGAAGGACCGTGTGACTGCGGCGATGGATCCGTGGCTGCGGCACTTGGGCTTGAGCGGACGGGATTTGATCCCGGTGCTGACAGGGTTCGGCTGCAACGTGGTGGCGGTGCTGCAATCGCGCGGCTGCTCGGCCTGCACTCGCAAGCGCTGTGTGTCGCTCATTGCCTTTGGCAGCGCGTGCAGCTATCAGATCGGGGCATCGCTGAGTGTGTTCGGCGCGGCGGGCAAGCCGTGGTTGTTTGCGCCCTATTTGATGGCGCTTTTTGCAGCCGGAGCGGCGCACACCCGGCTCTGGAATGGCGCATTGGCGCGGACTGCCGCCTTGCCACTGCAGGAGCGCGCGTTTCTTCAACGCCCGCTTGTGCGCGCTGTGGTGTGGAGGGTGCGCGCGGCGGCGGGCCAGTTTCTATGGCAGGCGATGCCGGTCTTTCTCGGCATCTGCCTGCTGGCGGCCTTGCTTCAGGAGGCTGGAGTGATGATCTGGCTTGCGGAGAAGACGGCCCCTGTGCTGGGGTGGTTCCACCTGCCAGCCGGGGTGGCCTTCGCACTGGTGTTTTCCGTGCTGCGCAAGGACGGGCTGCTGCTGCTCAATCATGGGGATGGCACGCTGCTGGCAGGACTGGGCACGGGGAAGCTACTGGTGGCGGTGTGGCTGGCTTCGACCTTCAGCGCCTGCCTGGTGACGTTGTGGACGATCCGCCGCGAACTGGGCTGGGGCACGGCGGCTCGTCTGGCGGGTCGGCAGGCAGTGACGGCTTTGGCCGTGGGATGGCTGATTGCCCTGCTGATGACATGAAAATGAAAGACGAAGTTCTGATTGTGGGCGCGGGACCAGCCGGGCTGGGTTGCGCCGTGGCGCTGCACGCCTGCGGGGTGCGGGCACGTGTGCTCGATGGTGCGGGTGTGGGCGCGGCGTTTGCCGCCTGGCCGCGGCAGATGCGTCTGCTGACGCCGTCGTTTCACTCGGGCAATTTCGGCTGCGTGGACCTCAATGCGGTGACGCCTGACACCTCGCCAGCGGATTTTCTACACACTCAGCATCCAGACGGGCGGGAGTATGCGCGCTATCTCCACGCGCTGGCGGCGCACTATGAGATCGAGGTGGAGACGCCAGTGCGAGTGACGCGTGTGGTGCCGCTGAACAGCGGCGGTTTTAGCCTGGAAACTAGCGCGGGCATGAGAGATGCCCGCTTTGTCATCTGGGCCGCAGGTGAGTTTGCCACGCCGGATTTTGGCGGCATCCAGGGCGCGGGCTTATGCCGGCACGCGAGCCGGGTAGCGGACTGGGACGAGGTGGCTGCGGAGGGGAAGAGCTTCGCGGTGGTGGGCGGCTACGAAAGCGGCATCGACGCCGCCATTCATCTTATGGAGCGTGGCAAGGAAGTAGTGGTGCTTTCCCGAGGCGAGCCGTGGGCGATGGACGATCCGGACCCCAGCCGCAGTCTGAGTCCGCGCACGCGGGACCGGCTGCGTGCCGCCTTGTTGGAGGCTCCAGGAAGGGTGCGCTTTTTCAAAAATGCCAATATCACGCGGGTAGAGCGCCATGAGGAGGGTTACCGGCTCTTTAATGATGAGGGCACGGCGTTTGCTTGCCCCACCGCACCGCTGCTTTGCACGGGCTTTCACAGTGCTTTGGAAGCGGCACCCGTGCGCGGGCTATGGGAGATGCGGGACGGTCAACCGCTGCTAAGCGAGGCGGCGGACGAGTCCACGCTGCATCCCGGCCTGTTTTACAGCGGCCCATCGCTGCGGCATCGCGGTATGCTGTTCTGCTTCATTTACAAGTTCCGGGCGCGCTTTGGGATCGTGGCGCGGGCGATCGCGCAACGGATGGGACTGGAGTGGGAGGTGCCGCTGGCGAAGTGGCGGGAGCTTGGTTTCATGCTGGAGGATTTGTCCTGCTGCGCGGAATGCCAGTGCGCGGTGGAGGCGGAGCCTGAAGTTCAACCAGAGGTGCTTCCCTATGCAGCGGTGGTGGCGGTCTGAGCGCGGCAGAGAGGACCCGTCGGAATGCCCGACACCGCAGGGCCGGGAGGAACGCCCGGCTAACCCAAGTCGGGCGGACTGCCTGCCCTCCCCGCTGACACGCGGTCATCTCAATGACTTCACGGCAGGTATGACACAGCAGATGTTCTATTGGGGGCGGGATGTGATGACGGGCGGCAACCTGCTCTTGCGCTGCGGTTTTCAAAAGCGCCCGTCCCCAGGACTTCAGGGCACCAGCTGTTATCGCATGGCATGGGGCAATGGTTTGATCGAGCTTCATGGAGCCTGCGCAGGCTGGTATGCGGCGGAGGGTAGCGGTCAGCCAGGCTTTTTGTTTGTCCGCGCCGAGCGGCGCTGCTTTGCCCACTCGCTGCACGAAGCCGTGGTGCCGGGGGATTATGACTGGCGCTCGCTACACGCGGGGGACTGGCGGACGGTGATGCAGGCGGCACGGCATTTCGCGCGCTGGTTGTGCGAGTATGAGACAAGCGTGAGTCGGCTGACCGGGGCAGCGCACCGCCGGGTATGCCAGGAGATGCTGCGCAAGCTGGAGCGCGGGAGGCCCTGGCTGCCGCCGGAGACCGCGCTGCCGTGGCTGCGCCGCTTTGCCGCCGGGGATCCCGCGCTGCCGCGGGTCCGCACTCTCGCACGTGTCTGATCAACCTGAACCAAAGCCTCTTAATTTACCCATGAAGAACACACCCATCCCCGTTACCGTCCTGTCCGGCTTTCTTGGCGCCGGCAAGACCACGCTGCTCAACCACATCCTGCGCAACCGGGAGGGCCGCAAGGTGGCGGTCATTGTCAACGACATGAGCGAGGTCAATGTGGACGCGCAGCTTGTCAAAAGCGGCGACGCGGCTCTCTCCCGCACGGAGGAAAAAATGGTGGAAATGAGCAACGGCTGCATCTGCTGCACGCTGCGCGAGGATTTGCTCAAGGAGGTGGCAGCGCTGGCCCGGGAGGGCCGGTTTGACGCCCTTGTCATCGAGTCCACCGGCGTAAGCGAACCCATGCCGGTGGCGGAGACCTTCACTTTTGAGGACGAGCATGGGCGCCGTCTCAACGACATCGCGCGTCTCGATACGATGGTGACCGTGGTGGACGCGCGCAACTTTCTGGAGGACTACCATAGCACAGACGATTTGCAGGAGCGCGGCCAGGCAGTGGGAGCGGAGGATGGGCGCACGCTGGCGCATTTGCTGACGGACCAAATCGAGTTTGCCAACGTCATCCTCATCAACAAAACCGACGCCGCCAGCGCGGAGGCACTCGATGAGGTGCGCGGCATCGTGCATGCGCTCAATCCGCGCGCGGTGGTGCATGAGACGGCGCACTCGGAAGTGCCGCTAAGCGTGGTGCTGGACACGGGCTTGTTTGCCATGCAGGAGGCAGGGGAAACGAAAGGCTGGCTGGACTCGCTAGCCGGCCACACGCCGGAGACCGAGGAGTATGGCATCAGCAGCTTCGTGTATCGCGCGCGGCGGCCGTTCCATCCAGAGCGTTTCCATGCCTGGATGCGCAGCTCATGGCCGGGGGTGATTCGTGCCAAGGGGCTGTTCTGGCTCGCCACCCGCATGGAGATCGCGGGTTTTGTCTCACAGGCAGGCGTGCTGCGTGACACGCGGGCGATGGGCTTTTTTTGGAGCGCGGTGGATGAGGACGAGTGGCCGGTTGATGCGGCATCCCGACGTGAAATCGAGGCAAACCTTGAGGAGCCTTATGGCGACCGGCGCACGGAAATCGTGCTCATCGGAAGGGGGATGGACCGCAGGGAGATCACGCGCGGTTTTGACTCCTGCCTGCTCTCGGACGAGGAGTTTGCGAAGGGATCCGATGCCTGGGCGCGGCTGCCTGACCCGTTTCCGTCATGGGTGCCGGTGGTCGCGCACGCACACGATGGATCATGACTGGTGCTCCCAAGCCGGAAGGTGATGTGGCATTAGAAATAGACGGAATTTTTGGCCGCAACCTGGGTCTCACCAGGCTTTGATCTGGACCGATTGAGTTTCCCAAAGGAGGCGGCGAGACCGCACTGGACGGGGTCATCCAGATTGGAACTGCACCAGCAAGACAGGCATGCAAACTCCATGCTCATAACGCGTGACCATACGGAAGGTGTTCGATACAAGGACGCGAGGTGCGGTTCCTGCTTGAGGTGTCCTGATTCCAGTCTGACTTTCCCAACTTACCCTGTTGAAACTCCGCACAACAGGAGAGTAGCTGCCCAACCATGATTCGATACTTATCCCTGCTTCTTTTGTCGCTAGCCTGGGTGGAACCATCCGCTGCAACTCAGCGAAATATTTTGCTCGTCATCACCGACAACCAGAACTGGTTCGATCTCGGCTGCTATGGCAACAAGTTGGTCCGGACGCCGCACATGGACCGACTGGCCGCCGAGGGTGTGCGCTTCCGCCAGGCTTTTGCCACCGTGGCTTCGTGCAGTGCCAGCCGGGCGGTCATCTACTCCGGCGTGCTGACC
>JAIWOJ010000012.1 GCA_020216965.1 Prosthecobacter sp. | reverse complement strand
CGCCGGTGAGCAGCAGGATCCCCGCCTGCGCCACCAGCATGGCGATGAGCATCGCGCGCTTGGAATATCTGTCGGAAAACCAGCCCGCCACGGGCGCAAAGATCACGAAAGGCAGCAGGATGACCGCGCCCAACCACGCGCCGATATCGCGCCCCAGCGCGCCTTCTGCCACCTTCGGTGCCAGGCCCACCAGCATCATCTTCAGGATGTTGTCATTGAAGGCGTTTAGCCCCGTGGCCCCCAGCACCAGGGTCAGGGAAAGCACGTTGCGCCTGGGCAGCGCGGGCAGTGCATTCAGGTCGGAAGGCTCATTGGGGGTATCGGCGGCCATGGAGCCGCACTCAGGCAGAGGCTGGGCCATCTTTCCAGGTGAGATTCATGCCGGTTTCTGCAGTTTCGGGGGTCAGGAATGTCCTGGTGAAGGAGAACGGGGCCATCTGCGTTTAGCCAGCTACTTCTAGCCGCTGCCAGCGCGTCACCCAGGCATGACTCAGCTTTTCCACCAAGCGCTGCCACTGCCCCATCTCGGAGACATCAATGCGCACCAGAGGGATCCCCACCTGGGCAAAGACGGCATTCACAAAGCTGTCTCGCCTTTTGACTTCCGCCCTCTGGTGGCTGGGATCATCCAGCTCTATTGCCAACATCGGCATCCAGTCTTCCCTTCGACACACCAGGAAATCCACATGCTTCTGGCTGATCTTGTTGAAGGCTACCACATCCTGTCCGTGGTCTAGAAAATCGGCCAGCCTTGGCTTACACAGGATATGGCAACGACCATCCGAAAGGCTGCGGAGCAGCTTGTCAAAGCTGGCCTCCGTGGGCGTGAGCAGAGGCTTCGCGGCATAGGTATGCTCCAGAGAAATGCGGGTTTCAGGCGGGGGGCAGATGAGCTTCATCGAAGTACGCTCCTGTCACTTCTGAAACCATGCAAGTTCAGGATTTTCACTAGCGCAAGCTGCCGCCCCCAGGCATAAGCGCTGCCCACCCACATGTCCCACCTCCACGCCACCTCACGCCGCCAGCGCATGTTCCAGGCCGCCCTCGCAGGCATCGGCGGCGGGCTGGCGGTGGCCATGCTGGCCTGGTTCACCGAGCGCGCGCACTGGCCGCTGCTGATGGGCAGCTTTGGCTCCTCCGCCGTCATCGTTTTCGGCTTCCCAGATTCCGCCTTCAGCAAGGCGCGGAACGTCATCGGCGCGCACATGCTGTGCGCCACCGTGGGGCTGCTGTGCCTGCGGCTGCTGGGGCCGTCCAGCCTGTCCGCCGGGATGGCCGTGGGGCTCAGCATCGGGCTGATGCTGGCCACGCGCGTGGTGCATCCCCCAGCGGGATCGAATCCGCTGCTGGTCTTCGCCCTCCAGCCTGGGTGGGGCTTCCTTTTCATGCCCGCCCTGCTGGGCAGCCTGTGCCTGGTGCTGCTGGCACGAGCTTGGCACAGACTTCATCCACGCCCCCTCCCCTGATCCGCCATGCAAGAGAACGACCTTCTGGAAAAGCTACGCAAGATCGAGCGCCTGTATGCCGGTGCCACTACACCGGGAGAAAAAGAAGCTGCTGCCGAGGCCATGGCGCGCATCCGCCAGCGCCTGCAGGATACAGCGCGCGTGGATCGTCCCATCGAATTTCGCTTCACCCTCAATGATGGGTGGAACAAGAAACTCTTCCTGGCCCTGCTGCGGCGCTACGATCTGAAACCCTACCGCTACGCCCGCCAGCGCCGCAACACCGTGATGGTGCGCGTGCCACGGGGCTTTGTGAACGAGACCCTCTGGCCTGAATTTTTGGAGCTGAGCGAGGTGCTAAAGACCTACCTAGAGGAGGTCACAAACCGCGTCATCTCCCAGGCCATCCATGAAGACGCAAGCGAGGAAGAAGTCGTCGCGGGTGAATACCTAGGTGAGTGAAGCGCCCTTCCGCCAAGAACCCTCCGTTTCAAAGGCGGTGCGCCCTCTTGCCTGCCAGAAGCCTCTCAGCCGGGCTTCTATCCAACTTTCTCACAGATCTCAAAACATCCCACCATGGGCCTCCTCATTTGACTGAACGCCCTTCGCCCTCAGCTCTCCGCTTTTCGGAACCGCATCAGCAGCAGCAGGTTCAAGAAGCCGTAAGGGCGGTCGAATCCACGGACGACGCCAGCCTACGAATTCCATCTTGCTCCTACCCTCACGCTGATGAATCAACAGCGGATGGATCACGATGATTTGCCACTCGCTCGCCGTTTGAGGCAGGAGATTCTTTATGCGCGCGAGCGTGTGTATCGCTTCGGGCAGGCAACACCGATGGAGCGGCTGGTATTGCCAGGCAACGATCCAGGGCCAGAGATCTGGGTAAAGCGCGAGGATCTTTCGCCCATCAAGTGCTACAAATGGCGTGGCGCGTGCAATCGGGTGGCGCAGCTCACGCCGCAGCAGCGCGAACGCGGTGTGGTGACAGCCTCGGCGGGCAATCACGCGCAGGGCGTGGCACTCGCGGCACGGACGCTGGGCATTCGCGCCAGCATTTTCATGCCGCGCTCGACGCCGAAGGTGAAGCAAAATGCCGTGCGGCATCATGGCGAAGAGTGGGTCCAAATCGTGCTGAGCGGTGACAGCTACGACGACGCCATGCTCGCGGCCCGCGAGCATGAAAAAGCGAGCGGCGCGGTCTATGTGCACGCTTATGATGATCTCGCCGTGATGGCAGGCCAGGGCACGCTAGCGGATGAAGTCGTGCTTTCCGGCCACGGGCCGTTTGACGCGGCATTTCTACAAATCGGCGGGGGTGGAATGGCCTCGGCTACGGCGGATTGGCTCAAAACCTACTGGCCCAACATCGAAATCATCGGCGTGGAAGGCATCGGTCAGGCGTCGATGAAGGCCGCCATCGAAAATGGCAAACCGGTGGAGCTTCACGACCTCGACATCTTCTGCGATGGCACCGCCGTGCGCAAAGCAGGCACGCTCCCTTTTGAAATCTGCCGCACGATGCTCAACCGCACTGCCACCGTGACGAATGCGGAGGTCAGCGCCGCCATCCGCGTGCTGTGGGAAAGCCTGCGCTGCATCTCCGAGCCCTCCGGTGCGATGGGACTCGCCGCCGTGCTCAAAGAGCGCGCTGCCTTCGCGGGCAAGAAGGTGCTCATCGTCATCACAGGGGCCAACATCGACTTTTTGCAGCTCGGCCTCATCGCGCAAAGCGAGGGCGCGGCCAGCACCGTCTCCCGCACGTTGCGCATCAACATCCCTGAGCGGCCCGGTGCCATGCTGTCGCTCCTCGACTCCTGTTTCGAGGGGCTCAACATCGCCGACTTCCAATACGGCCTGCATCATCCCGACGAGGCCTGGCCCGTCTTCACCGTCACGGCGGAAAACCCAGCCAATCTCACCGAACTGCCCATGCGGCTGGATGCGGGCGGATTCAAATGGCAGGACCTCAGCGGCGCGGTCGATGTGGCCTTCCGTGCCATTCCACTGCGCGGCGATCTGCTCACACACCCGCTGTTCCTACGCCTGGACTTCTATGAGCGCCCTGGCGCACTGCATGATTTCCTCTCCCGCCTCATCCGCGATCGCGCCAGCCTCTGCTACTTCAACTACCGCCAGTCCGGCGAACGTGTCGGACGCGCCTTGATCGGTCTCACCTTCGACGATGCGCAAGCTCGTGCTGCCTTTCTCCGAGATCTGCCCGAGCACGGCGAAGGCTATCGCTCATGCAAGCCAGTGGATGCAGAGACGCTGGGGAGGCTGACGGCATGATGGGGTAAGGTTCGGGGGCAAAAGATCTGTCAATGCCTCCTCTCTTGAAAAGCTAGAGAACGAAACTTTCTCATCACCTCATGGATCGAGATGTGATGATATTTCGAGTGGCAAAAGACACCGCCAAGCCTACCCTGCACGCATGACTGAAGCCGAACGAGCCGACATGAAGCGCTGGGTGCAGACCTGGGTCCAAGCTGGCCCCGAACTGCAAAAAATCCGGGATGCCGACATCCGTGCAGCGGATACGGTAAGCATGATCGAGTGCACCATTGGCCTGTTCCGTGATGCAGTGAAAAACTACCCACCCAAGCCCACTTCGGGCCTGATCGAGCAGCAGCAGTGGTTTATGAAGATGCAACAGGCATGAAAGACCTTATTGAACAAGCCGCCGAACTTCAGGGGCTGCTTGAACAGCAGGGATGGCACTTCTGTTTTATCGGAGGGATCGCCATCCAACGGTGGAGCGAGCCAAGGCTGACAAAAGACATGGACATAACGCTCCTGACTGGCTTTGGGAATGAAGAGCCTTTTATCGACTTTCTACTTCAACGCTTCGAATCCCGTATCAGGGACGCCCGTTCCTTTGCACTACAAAACCGCATTCTTTTACTCAAAACAAAGGAAGGCACGGGGATTGATGTGGCCCTCGGATGTCTGCCTTTTGAAGAAGAGGCTGTCCGACGTTCCAAGTTGCTCGAATACGTTCCTGGCATCTCTCTGCGAACTTGCAGCGCTGAAGACCTCCTCGTCATGAAAGCCTTCGCTAGTCGTCCGATCGACTGGAATGACGTGCGGGGTATTCTCGTGCGGCAGGGCACGAAGAAACTCGACTGGCCTTACATCCGCCGTCAGTTGCAGCCGCTCTGCGAGCTCAAAGAAGCGCCGGAGATCATGACGCAGCTCGAAAAGCTCCACCGCGAAGTAGCGGCCAGCGAACCTGCCGCCTGATATTGCTCGCAAGCTAAGTTTCAGTTCAGCGTTGGACGGGGCATGAGACTTATGACTCGGCATTCTGCCCTGCTCTTCCTTTTGACTCCGTTGGTGGTCTGTCGTGCTGGCTCCTTGCCCGTCGTCGATCTCTCGCAGGACACCGCACGGCACGTCATCATCGCCCAGGGCACGGAGAAGTTCTATCAAGGCCACCCCACGACGCTTTTGATGCCGGATGGCAAAACGATGTTTTGTGTGTGGACGCATGGCCACGGCGGCACGGTGGGGCCGTTGAAGCGCAGCGAGGATGGCGGCAAGACGTGGAGCGATGAGCTGCAGGTGCCGGAGAACTGGTGGCAGGTGAAAAACTGCCCTGCCCTCTACCGCCTGACCGACCCACAAGGCGTCTCGCGCCTCTTCGTCTTCGCAGGGCAGGGACCCGAGGGCACCATGCACCAGTCCGTTTCGACCGATGAAGGCAAATCGGGCAGCATTGAAATCTCCAATGCGGGCGCGGATGGCTATGTCGCGGTCGATGGCCTGCAAATCGTGCCGGAGGCCGAGGCCATCGCCGAGCGCAACACACGCGCCGATGCCGGGTTTCCGTTGAAGACGAGCGCGGAGGCCAAAGCGGTCGTCATTCCACCGCCGATGCTCTTGAAGAGCGCCGCGAAGCCGCAGGATGTGGACGGCAAATCCTATGACCTCGTGGTCATCGGCGGCACGCCGGGCGGGATAGCCTGCGCGGTGCGCGAAGGTCGAGAAGCGGCAAGCATCGGCGCAGCGGGCAGGTGATCACGGTCTTTGACTGGTGGCTGCCCTGGCTAGCTGTCAGGTCTTTTGATATAGCTGAGAGGCATCGGCTGCGGCTAGCTCAATGAGGTAGCTGGCGAAGCGTGAGGCGAGTCTGTCAAAATAGGCTCTGCCTTTTCTGCTGTGGCTTGCCTGGGATCTCCTGAGCCGGTGTCGTTCGTGGCTTGGGTCCATGGGCGCTGGGCCCAGGCCCATTTTTCCCGCATGGCTTTTAGGCGCGGTAGGTTGTCGCGTCCTTCCCCCCATTCGTCCTGGGGCAGGACGAGGTTGGGGTGGAGGTGTAGCATGAGGCTGGTCTCACGTTCGTCGGCATGATCGCCGACGATGGCGAAGATGTCTGCCCCGCTATCGATATGGAACCAGTTCACGAGGCTGAGATGGATGCGGGGGTGACGGGCCTGGAGTTCACGAAGCATTTGGCGGAAATCATTGCCGCCATGACCATTGAAAACGACTAGCTTCGGCACGCCGACGCCTTCCAGGCAGGCCGTCACATCCTCTAGCACGGCCATCTGGGTGCTGGGGTTCATGTTGATGCAGAATGGGATGTCTAGCTGCCCGGTCTGCACGCCAAAGGGGATGTTTGGCAAGATGCCGACGCGCGCGCCTGCCTGCCAGGCTAGGCGGCCCGCCTCTGCGGTCAGGGCCTCGTTTTGCAGGCTGTCTGTGGCATAGGGGAGGTGCCAGTTGTGCGCCTCAGTCGCGCCCCAGGGCAGGACGGCTACCTCGTAGCGGGTGGTTTTGACGTGCTTCCAGTGGGTCTCAGCGATGATCCAGGGGCGGGGTGGGTTCATGTGGGCAATACAGCGTAGGGCGGCATTTCCTTCCAGCTCTTCTGATGCTGGCGCGGCTGGCTGCTGAGCACAGCTAGGTATTTTTTCCCCATCCATGAATTGCGGAATGGCTGATGCGGGCTTGATTTCAGGTGCACTATCCCTGAATCTGCCCATTCCCCCCGCTAACCCAGCCGCCTACTACCCTGATGAAATTTGCCATTTTTGGAGACATCCACGCCAACCTGGAGGCGCTGCAGACGGTGCTATGGGATGCGCATGAGCAAGGATGCGCCAATCATGTGTGCCTGGGTGACATCGTGGGCTATGCTGCAAATCCCGCCGAATGCCTGGAGGCGGTGCGGCAGATGGGCTGCCCGGTGGTGCGTGGAAACCATGATGAGGGGGCGGCGAGCGAGTCGAACCTGGAGGAGCTGAACCCACTGGCCCAGAATGCGCTGCTATGGACCCGCCAGCAGCTCAGTGAGGAGCAGCGCCAGTGGCTGCGCGAACTAAAGCTGGTGCGCCAGGTGCGCGATTTTACCATCGTGCATGCGACGCTGGATTCTCCTGGGAGCTGGGGCTCTGTGACGAACCGCTTTGATGCGATGGCGAGCTTTAGCTACCAATTCACTCAGGTCTGTTTTTATGGTCACACGCATGTGCCGCGCATTTTTGAAAAAGATGACTCGGTGCGTGCCACGCGGGGGAATGAGGTGCAGTTGCAGCGCGGCGTGAAATACTTTGTCAATGTCGGCAGTGTGGGCCAGCCGCGGGATGGTGACTGGCGCGCCTCTTATGCCATTTATGATATGCAGGCGCAGACGATCAGCATTCGCCGCCTGGAGTATGATATTGAGACCACGCAGAAAAAAATCCGCGCGGCTGAGCTGCCAAGTTTGCTTGCGGACCGCCTTGCTCTCGGCAAGTAGGCGTTGAGGGTGGTCTTCGCACGACCCTCATGTGAGTCTGCACTCGAGGCAATGGACTCGCTCACCGTGAACTTTTCCCCGCCTCCTCATGTCTTCAGGCAAGTCCCTGCCAGACCTCGCAGACTTCAGGTCTGCGTTAATCGTCAAGCCCAGTTCTCTGGGCGATGTAGTCCACGCCCTACCGGCAGTGCACGCGATCAAGTGCGCCTATCCCTACCTCCGGCTGCGCTGGCTGGTGAATAATGAATGGGCTCCCCTGCTGCGTGAAGTCGGCTGGCTTGATGAGGTGGTCGAATTTCCCCGCAAGAGCTTCCGGGGGCCACTGGGCCCACTTCATGCCTGGCGCTGGGCTCAGGCCCACCTGCCTGAGCCTGGTGTTTCAGAGATTGTCTTGGATTTCCAGGGCCTATTGCGTAGTGCGCTCCTCAGCCGGGCCAGTGGTTCCCGCCCCGTGTTGGGTCTTTCTGATTCACGCGAAGGTGCGCGTTTTTTTCATGACCACGTCATCCCGGTGGAACCACGGGCTCATGCGGTGGAGCGCTGCATGGCGCTGCCGCGCGCGCTTGGCATTGAGCCAGGCCGCTATGTGACGGTGGTGCCGCTAGCGCCAGGGGGGCAGCTTCCGCCATCCTGGCCCCAGCAGCCAGACCTGATCGTGCTGCACCCTTGGTCGCGCGGGCAGGGAAAATCTCTCTCTCACGCGGCCCTGCAGGCACTGTGTGATGTGCTGGCACCGCGTCCCATCGTCCTCATCGGCGTCACGGATGATCCCTTCCGTCCGCAGGGGGGGCACATCCTGGACTTCAGCGGGCGGACCAGCCTTTCCCAGCTCACGGCCTGCCTCCGCGCGGCTTCGTGGGTGGTCAGCGTGGATAGCGGCCCGATGCACCTGGCCGCCCTGGTGAACGATCATACCCTCGGCTTGCACACTTGGAGTGACCCCCGCCGAGTCGGCCCCTACAATCCGCTAGCCTGGGCCTGGAAGGCAGGACGCATCGCCCACCGGCCTGACTTCACAGAGGCCGAGGCACAGACTGCGGCAGAAATCACCCCTGCTGATGCGAGGCAGATCGGGCAGTGGCTTTCTGAAAAAATGCCTCTACCTCCGCACCAGCCGCCCCCACTCGCTGAGACGGTCGTCTGGGACGTGCCGCCAAAGCCGAAGACCTCCCGCCGCCGCAAAAAGGAGCCTTGATGCTTTTCCTTTTGGCTGCCGCTGCTGCCTCGCCACACTCTCCGGCATGAAACGCAACCGCCTTGGCCGCACCGGCATCGTCGTCACGGATATCTGCATGGGCACCATGACCTTCGGCCTGCAAGCCGATGAGAAGACCTCCTTTGCCATCCTAGACCGCGCCCTGGATGCGGGCATCGATTTCCTAGACACCGCTGAAATGTATCCCGTGCCCCCGAGTGCGGAACTCTTTGGCATCACGGAGCAGATCGTCGGGCGCTGGCTCCGGGGCAGAAATCGGGGGGAAATCATCCTTGCCACCAAGGTCACCGGGCCCGGCCATGGATGGTTCCGTCCGCCCATTCGCGGGGGCTTTACCGCCCTGGACCGACGCCAGATCTTTCGTGCTTGTGAGGACAGCCTGCGGCGGCTTCAGACAGACTACATTGATCTTTACCAGACGCACTGGCCAGATCACGGCATGGATCCCTGTGAAACACTGAGCGCCCTGACCGACCTCCAGCACCAGGGGAAAATCCGCGCCTGGGGCAGCAGCAACGAGACCTGCTGGGGCGTCATGAAAAATCTGTGGGAGGCCGAAAAGCACGGCCTCGCCCGCATGGCTACGGTGCAGAACAACTTCTCCCTCATCAACCGCCGCTGCGAAAGCGAGCTCGCCCAGGTCTGCCGAAAAGAAGGCGTGAGCCTGCTGCCCTACTCCCCCCTGGGGGGCGGGGTGCTGACAGGCAAATACAATGGGGGCGCACGCCCTCCAGGCGCACGCTTCACGGCCTATCTGGAGACAGGCGGGCCGCGCCAGCAGCGGATGGCAGCGCGATTTGTCAATGATCGCACCCTGGAGACCACGGCCCGCCTCCAGACCCTCGCGGCAGATCTCGGTGTCAGCGTCACGGCCCTGGCCCTAGCCTGGAGTCGTCAGCACGACTTTGTCGCCTCCACCATCGTCGGAGCGACGACCGTGGCCCAGTTGGAGGAGAGCTTGCAAGCCGCCGATCTCATCCTCGATGCCGAGACCCTGGCGCGGATTGATGAAATCGATGCCGCGATCCCAAACCCGATGACCGAGGACGGCCTGCGCCGCCTTTGAGCCTCCTTCCCGCCCTTGCCATGTCCATCAGGCTGGCCTAAATGACGGGCTACACCCATCCTGCCGATGTGGTGAAATGGTAAACACAGCGGACTTAAAATCCGCTGGGAGGCAACTCCCTTGCCGGTTCGAGTCCGGCCATCGGCACCACTGCCCCCCCGTGAAATCAAGGGCTACAGCCTCAAATCGGCTTCCAAAGGCAAGCGAAGGACGGCGAAGCGAGACGAGCCGGAAAGACGCGGAAATGATTACCATTCACTGGCGGCGTTCGGCATCGTCTCCCCCTTCAACGCAGATGCCGCTTTTCCAGGCAACTGGATCATTCCTGCGCCCGAGGAAAGCGGTATCCCGCATGGATGGAGTCTGGGGATGGTTGCACACACCTAGCGCCAGTTGATCAAGGTTTCACATTCAGCCCTTCCGCTGCTGCCATCACACCCTGCCGTACGTCAAAAGTCAGTAAGGTATCCGCGCCAAGCTCCATCGCTGAGGCGACGTGCAGCACGTCCATGGCTCCAAAGGTGGCTGAAAGGGTATGGTGAAGGCTCAGGCGGGTTGCTTGAGGGAAGAGGCGCTTGGCAGGGATGCTCTGGCAAGTGAACAAGCCTTCCAGCAAACCGCGCTTGATGCCATCTAGAGCCAGACGCGCTTCAGCAGGCGTGCATTTCCCAGCGATTGGAAAGCCGCGAATGTGTTCTCTGCCTCAAACAAGACGAGAGGCGTGATGAAAACGGATGCCGTGGAATGCCGCTTCCACCAGCGCCACACGCTGCCATTGAACTCATCCTGCACAAAGGCGGAGATGACGAATGAAGTATCGGCAAAGGCTTTCACCGGGAATGGCCTCGCGTACGCAGGAGTTCGCCCACGGCGTCAAAGGTAGGCTCTCCAGGTTTCACCATGAATTCACGGGCAAACTTGGCAACGAGCGCCTTCCGATCCGCTGGCTTGGCAGATGGGGTGGGGGTTTTTGCAGCATGTGGGCGCTTGGCTCTCGTTTTCATGCAGCAGAGACTAAGGCATTTCGTTCTTGATCGCAAGACGACGCCTTCATGCCAAGCCTACCCTGTGCAGGAGTTTACCAGCCGCATTGGCAGGTCAGGCATACATGAGGTAGGGCTGGCGGGCGGAGAGGAAGGACTGGACGTAGCCCTGCCAGCCAGAAATGAGGCGGCTGACAGGCGCACCACGGCTGAGGGTCTGGTAGAGTGCCTCACTACCATAGACCTTGTGAAACAGATTGAGCTTATCCCCACCCATACGGGCTATGGCGCGCCCGCCGGTGAGGCGGTTGAGAGCCTCCAGCATCAGCACATCTAGCGCGGTGAGGTTGGCCTGGGCCTGGGGATGAATGCTCAGGCGCACGCCGCCGAAGCCGTTGCGGGAGTAGGGGCTGAAACTGACACCGCTCATGCCAAAACCACGACAGGCAGCCAGCATGGCCTGGGGGTTCACGCCGCTGCCGCCCGCGTAGCCAAAAGGGTTTTCGGTGCCGATGCCCACATCCACGGCCGCCGCACCGCCGAGGATGCCCGTGGCCACATAGTAGAGGGGGGAGGTGGCGTGGGGGATATTCGGTGAGGTCGCGTGCCAACGCAGGCCGGTATGCCCCCAGGTCATGCCCCGGCTCCAGCCCTGCATACGCACCACGGTCAGACGCGGTGGACGGGCCAGCCAGCCACGCCCGGCGGCCATCATGGCCAGCTCTCCGACCGTCATGCCGTGGACGTAGGGGATGGGCAGCTGGCTGACGAAGGACTTCCAGCGCGCCTCGACAGGCGGCCCCTCCACCCGCCAGCCGCCCATGGGGTTGGGGCGATCTAGCACGATGAAGGAGATGCCCTGCTCGGCTGCGGCCTCCATCGCCACCGCCATGGTGCTGATGTAAGTGTAGCTACGGCAGCCAATGTCCTGCACGTCAAAGACCAGGGTATCAATGCCCGCCAACTGCTGGGGCGTGGGCTTGCGCGTCGGGCCGTAAAGGGAATGGACGATGACGCCGGTGACGTGATCCCGCTGGGTGGCGATGTGCTTGCCCGCGGGCACATGGCCGTAGATGCCGTGCTCAGGCCCATAAAGCGCGACGAGGCCAGTACCTAGCGCACGCTGCATGGCCACGCGGGTCATTTCCCCACGGCTGGTATAGGCCGTGTGATTGGTGATGAGGCCCACACGCCGTCCGCGCAGCAGGTCAAAGCCACGCGCAGCCAGCATATCGATCCCCAGCATGAAGGGGCCGCCGGGTGCCGTGGGCGTGACTTGGGGTGGCTGGCTGATTTGGCAGCCGGTCAGGGCAGCAGCGCTGGAGGAGAGGAGGAAGGAGCGGCGGGTGCTCATGGCGCGGGGTTATTTGCGGCTCAGGTTGCGGAAAAGCCAGCCACCGATGCCCAAAAAGAGCACGTTTGGCAGCCACATGATGAGGTGTGGGTAGGCACCAGGCTGGTCATTCAGGGTATCTGCCAGGATGATGAAAGCGATATAAACCACGGCGGTGACGAGGCTGAGGGCAAAGCCGGTCGAGGTCTCCCGCCGCTGGGCGGTGACGCCCAAGGGGATGCCGACGAGGGCAAAGGTGAGGCAGGCCAGGGAGAAGCTGTAACGCTTGTTGAGCTCAGTGCGGGCTAGGGAGAGGTGGCGCGGTTCCATCTCGCGCCCTGTGATGACGTCTTTTTTTTCTGCTAGCTCCTGCCAGAGCTGGGGGGTGCTTTTCATGCTAGAGTTCACCCTGAGGGTTTTTTCCTTGAGGCTGGACATGGGAAAAACCAGCGCCGTCTCAGCCGCACGCAGAAAGTCGATTTTGCCCATCTTTTTCTCCGGCGTGTGATTGTAGGATTCGATGTCAGCCTCAAAGAGGTGGAGGGTGAAGTCGAGCGACTTTCCCTGGGTCTCTAGCTCCGCACGGGCGGCATGGATGACGCGCTTGGCCATCCCGCCCTCTAGCTCAATGATCTCGAGATCCCGCATGGAGCGCCCCTCACGGCTGCCGGTGTAGATGCGAAAACCGGGCACTTTTTCCAAAACACGCCCAGGACTGAAGAGGGACTCTGGGTTCTCCGTAGCCACCTCATAAAACAGGGTCTTCATGCGGTTCTTGGCTGCGGGTGCTAGATCGACATTCACCCAGTAACAGATGGCGGAAAATGCCGCCGCTAAAGCAAACACGGAGGCACAGATGCGCGGCATGGACCAGCCCGTCATGCGCAGGGAGACCAGCTCATTATCCGCAGAGAGCCTGCCAAAGACGAGCAGAATCGCTGTGAGAAAGGCCCAGGGGATGATGAAGATGAGGGAGAAGGGAACGATGAGCCAGACAAACTCTGCAATGACGATCAAAGGGATCTCCGCATCTCCCAGGAACTCGCCCAGCTTTTTATACAGGTTTCCCAAAATAAAAACGCCACTGAGCAGTAGCACGCCCATGAGCGTGGCAGAGAGAACCTGCCGGCCGATGTAGCGGTCGAAGATGCGAGGAGTCATGGGTGGGAACCAGGGCGGTGGGGCAGCCCCCCTGTGTAAAACACCGGCAGCCAGG
>JAIWOJ010000560.1 GCA_020216965.1 Prosthecobacter sp. | reverse complement strand
GTCATCAGGTTTTGTGAAACACACCAACCCACTGGCAACAGAATGGGGACAACAGAATCAAGCCATGCTGTTGGCTTCACTCAGCCTAAATTCAGAGATGAGAGCCGCAGAAAACGCAGAGAATCAGTGGGTGAGGAAGGTCAGCCGATTCACCGGATCTGGGTCCCTATGATTTCATCCATCCGTTTGAACATGAGGGAAAGAAGCCGCAGGGCTTCCCATTTTCCTTTTTAGGTTCAACCTTCGGTGTATTACCCACAGCAGGCCAGATCCCGGCCAGCCACTTCACGTCATCCACCCAATGAAACCGAAGCTCATCCTCGCCCCGGTGGACTTTTCCACAGGCTCACGCGCTGCCCTAGAACACGCCGCCCGCCTTGCGCTTCAGCAAGGTGCGCGGCTGCATGTTTTACACATCATTGACTCCTACGCACTCGCCACCCTAGCGGACAGGCGGGGAGAGGCTTTTGAGAGTGCTGCACGGCACTCGATGGAGCATGTGCGCAAGGCATTGGATGAGTGGCTGGGCCATACCGCTCTGCCCGCAGATTTGGAGGTCACCGTGGAAGTCGGGGCACCCGTGCATGAGATCCTGGAGCACACCAAAAACCTGGGCGCTGACCTTCTCGTGGCTGGTGTGGCCGGGGCCGGGGGCCATGCCGATGGGGCTGGCTCTGTCGCAGCAAAATTGGCGCGCAAATCCGTGTCTGACGTTTTGCTGGTGCGGGCCGGTCACCCGCAGGTTTTTTCCAAGATCGTGGCAGCACTCGATTTTTCCGGGCACTCCGCGCGTGTCAGAGCTGCCGCTTTTGAACTGGCGATGCTGGATAGTACTGCCGCAGAGGTGGATTTACTGCATGTGTGGACAGATCCAGGGTCCATGCTGCCAGTGATGGGGCCTTTTGGTGAATCTGGGCTCAGTCTGTCCCAGGCAGCGCTACCCCCGCGTGAGGAGCTGCTGCGAAGCATCCACCACAGCTTGCAGCTCCATGCCGCCGAGGCACCCCCTGGGCTCAAGGGCCACGAAATTGCACTGGAGCACCGCAAAGCGGCTGAAGGCATCGCGGAACATGCGCGGGCCTCTCAGGCAGATGTGCTGGTCATCGGCTCCTTAGGGCATACGAACCTCCGCTACCTGCTGCTAGGCTCCACGGCAGAGAGGCTGCTTGCCCGCACCCCTTGTTCCCTCCTTGTGGTCAAGCCTCAGGCGGCTTGAGGGGCGGCCCGCCCGCCTCATCCATTTGCTGATTGCCGATCCATAGCTTTGAAATCTCTTCTGGGACGTTGACTGCGACCACTGCCCACGACCTCGCCGCTTGTGACGCTCTGCGGATCACAGGCGGCTCTCTTGAAACTGGCCTCTCCAGCGCGGAAGCGGCGGAAAGACTCCGTAAATATGGTGAAAACCGCGTCATCGCGCGTGGTGGCACGCCTGCTTGGCTGCGGCTGGTGCGGCAATTCACCGCACCGCTCGTGCTCGTGCTCATCGGTGCCGCAGTGATCACGGGCTTCCTTGGGGAGTGGGTGGATGCCAGCGTCATCTTCATCGTCGTCGTTGTGAATGCCATCGTCGGCTTCCTGCAAGAATCCAAGGCGGAGAGCGCGCTGGAAGCCTTGATGAAAATGGTCGTCGCTGAGGCGGTAGTGCGGCGGGATGGAAAAAAAATCCGCGTGAACAGCATCGAACTCGTCCCCGGTGACATCGTGATGCTGGCAGGTGGGGACCGTGTGCCTGCTGATATACGCTTGCTGGAAACCAAAAGCCTGCAGATCGACGAATCCTCCCTCACAGGTGAGTCTGTTCCAGCCAGCAAACGCCCTGAACCACTGCACGCAGACACCGTGCTGGCAGACAGGGTGAATATGGCCTACGCAGGCTCTCTCGTCACCGCAGGCAGCGGCACAGGCGTCGTCTGGGCCACGGGCGACCGCACAGAGACGGGCCGCGTCGCCTTCCTGATCGCAGAGGCGGTGGACCTCACCACGCCGCTCACGCGCAAGATCGCCCGCTTCAGCGGCATCCTGCTCTGGGTCATCCTGGCCCTGGCAGCCGCCCTCTTTGCTTATGGTGTGCTTTATCGAGGCGGTAGCGTGATTGAGATGCTCATGGCCAGCGTGGCGCTGGCGGTCGGCGTCATCCCAGAAGGACTGCCCGCGGCGATCACCATCGTGCTCGCCATTGGCGTGAATCGCATGGCAAGGCGGCGCGCCATCATCCGCAAGCTCCCTGCGGTCGAAACCCTGGGCTGCACGACGGTCATCTGCTCTGACAAAACGGGGACACTCACGCAAAACAAAATGACCGTTCAGCGCATCTATGCTGGCGGTGAGACCTTTGAGGTCACCGGCACTGGCTACGAGCCGCGCGGAGAGATCTTGGATGCTGAAAAGGCCAAGGTGGATGTGCAGGCAAAACCCGCGCTCTATGAGTGCCTGCACGCCGGCATGCTCTGCAATGACTCTGCCATCATCGAAAATGACGGCCAGTGGAGCATCGCCGGAG
>JAIWOJ010000559.1 GCA_020216965.1 Prosthecobacter sp. | reverse complement strand
TCCACCCGCGGTCTCCAGGGCCCGCTAGAGGACGCGCTGCGCACCGCCGGTGGCGTGAAGCAGATGAACCAAGCCCTCACGCCCGAGCAGATGGCCGCCATGGTCGAAAAAGTCAAAACAGCCGGTGATCCCGCTCGCGGCGAGGCCATCTACCGCCGCCAGCAGCTCCTCTGCCAGACCTGCCACGCCATCGGCGATGCCGGCGGCGTGCTCGGCCCGAACCTCGTCAGCATCGGCGGCAGTGCCCCGGTCGATTACCTGATCGAAAGCCTCCTGGAGCCCTCCAAGAAAATCAAAGAGGGCTACCACATGATCCTCATCAGCACCAAGGACGGCAAAGTCTTCAGCGGCGGCCTCGTCCAGGATGGTGGCGACGAAGTCATCATCCGCGATCCCGCGAACCAACTGCAAAAGATCCCTAAAGCCCAGATCGCCAACCGCCAGATGAGCCCCGCCAGCATGATGCCGCCCGGCCTCACCGCCAGCCTGCGCGAGGACGAATTCATCGACCTCGTCCGCTTCCTCTCTGAGCTAGGCCGCGAAGGCGCTTACAAGATCAAGCCCAACAACTACGTCCGCACCTGGAAGGTCATGGGCCCCATGGATCAGGCCACGAACGACCACATCCGCCACGTCGGCCTGCACGCGCTGCATGAAAAAGAGACCTCCTACCCATGGGAAATCCGCTACTCCCAAGTCAGCGGCGAACTACCGCTCTCCGAACTGGTGAACGCCCAGAAAATGTATCCCTGGTTCCCCAAGATCGCCCATTTCTCCCTGAAGCTAGCCGCCCCCGGCAAAGTGAAGCTCGGCCTCAACGCCGTGAAGAACGTGAACGTCGTCGTCGGCGACAAAGTCCTGCAAGAAATCACCCCCGAACTCACCCTCGACCTCCCCGCCGGCACCACCCCCATCAGCATCGTCATCAACCGTGATGCCACTGACCTGCAAAGCCTGCGGGTGGAGCTGCTGGAAGGGGCTGCGCAGGCGCTGGTGGAGTGAGGCTGCTTTTCCCATGAAAAGTAGTTTTTGCGCGAATTCAGCTACGGATGGCCTTGCGTTTATCCAGTTGATGCTATCGGCAATTGACTTCAGTGCAGATGAAGCAAAGAAGGATAAAATTGAGAGCTGGCTAGCCTTAAAGCTGCTGGAGCGGCTAATCGAAACGGAAGCAATTCAATTCCCTCTAACTTTAGAGGGGGCTGACTCGTCTGGCGTTGGTTATGAGCGTCCTGATTTTCGGATCTCGGCCGGGGAAACTCGAATTGGATTGGAAATAACTGAAGCTCGTCACAGAGATCAAGCTTGGGCGATGGATTTGTCTTCTGCAATTGATGGTGCTTGTGTTGAGTTATGCCATTTCCGCCCAAACAATAAGATTGATCGAAAATCGGGCCTAAAGCCTCATGTTGTGCTTCCAGGAAAGCGGCTTGTGGGGCCTGGCTGGAAAGGTTTTGAAGCAGAAAGGGAGTGGTGCGAATACATGATCCAATCTATCCAAGACAAGAACACAAAGCTAACCGAGGGAGGCTATCATCGTTTTGATGAAGACTGGCTTTTGATCAGCGACTGCACTCCCGTCAGCATGTTCATTCCCAGTCACCTTGAATTGGTCTGCCCCATTTTACATGAGCGGCTCATGGCTGGTTGTTTTAAAGGAGGTGGTGGTTTCCATCAAATATGTGTGCGTTGTCAGTCTGAAATCGTCTGCTTCAATAAAAATGGCTTCCACATCTTGCGCCCGAATTCGTGATGCTCGGATGGGAGGAGTCAGATTTGCATCTTGATCAACTCGCCACGGGCCGAAGGTCCGTGATCCCTCAGCCCAGCCCGCAGGGCTGGGTTCCGCGCCCCCAACCGCCCCCGAGGTTCACGCGCCCTGAAAGGGTGCGATACAGGTCCGGGCACTTTTTGGCTCATCCAGCTCATGCGGGCACCAGACCCGCGAGACGATGATGATCCAGGGGTTTCTCCGTTCCTAGCGTCTAGGATACTCTTGCTTGCATGAACTTCAAAACCCGGGCCAATCCTGCAGACCGCTTTTCTCAGGCGCAGGAATGCCTCTATTGCCAGGAAAAGCGGCATCCGAATTAGAGGTAACTCTGAAGCCAGGATTAGGCCAATGAGCGTAAAAAGCGCCCGAAGAACTCCGCGCCTGCATGGAGATCCTCCACGCGGATGAATTCATCTCGGGTATGCGCTTGGGCGATGCTGCCGGGGCCGATGGCGATGGCGGGTGTGCCTGCCTCCGAGAGAAAAGCGGCATCGCAGAACCAGGGCGCGCCAGTGAGTGGAGCACCACAAGCGACCAGTTGGCGCACCAGCGGGTTATCTGGATCGGTATCGAGTGGCTTGGTTTCAGGCAAGGGCTCGACGCGGGCCTCTGGATCGATACTGGCCACATAGTGCTGCAGCGCCTGGAGCGCTCCACCCGCTCGGTTGAGACCCGGGGTGGTCCGCATATCCACGCGCAGCACGCAGTGGTCAGCCACGATGTTGCTACGACTACC
>JAIWOJ010000558.1 GCA_020216965.1 Prosthecobacter sp. | reverse complement strand
GATTTTTCCCTGCTAGGCGCGCGCCCTGAGCCCGGATGAGGGCGGGCACTTGGCCCTTGAGCAGGAAGCCATCCTCCCTGGCCTGGATGTCCCCGGTGCCGATGCGGAACCATGCATTTTCCGGCACCTTCCCGGCCAGCTTGAGCGTGCGCGTCAGCATCGCTTTTCCATCGGGTTGATTGCCATTGCCGCTCACGGTATAGCTTTCCTCCACCTCCAGCCCATGCCAGGTGTAGCGAAAGGTGGGATAGCGCCTCGCGTCCAGGCTGTAACCCCTCCAGGCATAGCCCTCAAAGCGCTTGCCCTTTTCCCAGGCAGGCCATTCAGACTCTGGTTTTTCGGTGATGAAAAAGGCCGGCGTCACCTCCCCCGTTGGCTGATAAACATCATAGCCCAGCGGCTTTTGATGCCCCCCTCCGCGCGAGTTCCAGTGCATCGCGGCATCGATAAAGGCACCGCGCCAGACCAGTGCTAGGTTCATGCTTTCGGCGCTCCAAGCCAGGTTGATGCCACCAGGATAGCCTACGCCGATTCCGCGGTTGCCCGCGCCTGCGATGAAGTTCCGGTAGATCACTGGCTCCTCCTTCACGACCAGCGGGATTGGGTCAAAATCCTTCTTTTGCCGCCCCTTTGCCCCCTCTTGCCACCCCTTCGGCCGCCAGGCAGAGAGTGGCGTGACGTCAAAGTTCGCCCCCTTCCAGGCCGCGTAGGCAAAGATCTCGCCCCCGCCTTGGAAGTACTCATAGCGGAATTCGTGCTCACCCTGCTCCAACTGCACGCTGCCTTCCTTGATATCGCCCGCTGGATGGATGCCATCGTATTCGACCACCGTCTTCCCATCTACCTGGATGCGCACCCCATCATCCCCAGTCAGGTAAAAGCGGTAGCTACCCTTGCGTGGGGCATTCAGCTTGCCGGTAAAGACCACCCCAAACTCGTTCTTGTAATCGTCTAGCTTAATGTCGATGAGGTTCTCCGGCACCGCACCCTCGCGGTGCGGCTTCAGCTTCGAGAAATCCGGCAGCCTGTCCCATTTGCCAAGGTAAAGGGCGAATTTCAGATCCTTCAGCCCTTCCCCCAACGGCAGCACCTTCATCTTGCCGTTCATCGTCAGCGCATGGCCGGGAAAGGTGCAGACGTAGGGGTAATCGCCCGGTTTTTCAGGGGCTGTGATCAGCAGTTCCTCGCGCTCATGCGGGTTCAGCATCTTGGAGTGCGCCCAGATGCGTGGATCATCCGGCAGCCAATTGCGTTTCAGCGCCTCCTCCGGCTTTTCCATCTGCTTCAGCGCCATCTCCGCCGTGGGGGTGCCCGGCTGGCAGAGGACGAGGTTGTGCGGCAGGTCATCGCCATTTTCAAAGATGATCTTCACGGGCTGCCCAGGGCGCACGGTGAACTCAGCCACATCATACTTCATCTGCGCCGTCATCGTCTTGATCGTCACCACTTGTGGCTTGGGGCCTGAAGCTACCGCTTTGGCCTGGGCCTTGGCGGCTGGTCTGGGTGTCGCAGGCTTGGCCGCCGCAGGCGGCGGGGTGCCTGCTAGGTCTGGGTCCACCTGCAGCGGTCGCAGCCAGATATTCCGGAAACGCACGGGGTTGTTGTGGTCCTGGAGAGCGATGTCCCCCTCCTGCACCGTGCTATCAAACTCACGCAGGTAATGCACCACCACGCCGTTGTGGATCACCGTCAGGCGCGCCTTGCCGCCCGTGGCAGGCTTGGCGCGCTCAAAGAAAATATCATACGTCTGCCACTCCCCCGGTCTGCGGCTGGCATTCACCATCGGCGGGTAATGGCTGTAAAGACCTGCCGCCTGGCCATCCGGGTAAGTAACATTTTCAAAAGAATCCAGCACCTGGATCTCAGGAAAGCCGCTGATAAAAACACCACTATTGCCACGCCCCTGGCCACTGCCGCTGACCGCATCCGGCGTGCGCCATTCCAGGTGCAGTTGGTAGTCGCCCTTGAATTTCTCCCGCGTGCGAATGCCCCCGCCCTTTGGAGTGATCTCCATGTAGCCCCCTTCCACCTTCCAGCGCGGTTGGTCATCGCCCGGTGGCGTATCCTTTCGGGGGTCGCATTTCCATTTTGCCAGATCCTTGCCATCAAAGAGCACCATGGCATCCGAAGGCGGCGCGCCGGCACGTTCTTGCGTGCTCCAGCCAGGCGGGCTGATCACAGGCGGCCGAGGCCGCTGCATGTCGTGTGCACGAAACACACCCCCAGGCGTGAATGGCATCGGTTTAGAATCCACAGGCTGGCCGACAGCCGTGGCCAGGAAAGCAAAAAGCAGCAAAAAACGCATGATGAATCGGGCCGCAGGCAACGCGCAAGGTGGGCTGACTCTATCGAATCGCAGACAGATGAAGTTCCCGCTGGCATTGCGAGAGATTTTCGTTTAGCAAAGAAAATCCAGCCGCATCAGGAGAGGTGGCAGAGTGGTTTAACGCGTCGGTCTTGAAAACCGAAGTGGGGGTAACCTCACCGTGGGTTCGAATCCCACCCTCTCCG
>JAIWOJ010000557.1 GCA_020216965.1 Prosthecobacter sp. | reverse complement strand
GGGTTGGGAGGGCGGCGGCGGTGCCTGCCTTTTGGTCTCTGGGCGGATGCGCTGGGCTAGCTTGTGCAGCACGCCATTGACAAAGGCACCGGATTCCGCCCCGCCGAGGTTTTTGGCAACCTCAATGGCCTCATTCAAAATCACGGGGGCAGGCACTTCGGGCAGGTTCATCAGTTCATGAACGGCTAGGCGTAGGATGTTGCGGTCCACCCCAGCGAGGCGCTCAAAGCGAAAGTTTTCCACGACGGGGCGGATGGCTGCATCAATCGGCTCCAGGTGAGCTAGCACGCCACGCACGAGCTCTTGGGCGTAGGCGCGGACGCTCGGCTTGGCGCTGTGGATCTGCCAAAAGGCCTCCTGCTCAGCCGGGGAGTGCTGGCGATGGAGCTCATGGGCAAAGAGGAACTGCACGGCGGCTTCCCGCCCTTCACGGCGTTTTCCCATGGTTCAAGCGCCCTCCAGGCCAGGGGTTCCGGCAAAGCTCGCCCGCATCTTGCGGAAGAGGCTGACCATATTCACAGCGGTCTGGGCCGCCTCGGTGCCGCGATTGATCTCCTGGCCTAGGCAGCGCTCTTCCGCCTGCTTTTCTGTGCTGACGAGCAGCACCTCATGCACCACTGGGATGATGTGGCGCACGGCCATCTGCTGGAGTGCCGCTGTGACGGACTCTCCGACGAGGTCGGCGTGCTCAGTAGAACCGCGGATGATGACTCCAAAGGCGATGAGCACGTCAGGCTTGGTGCCCTTGAGCACGAGCTCAGCGCAGACGGGGATCTCAAAAGCGCCAGGCACGCGATAGACGGTGAGTTCTGCATCAGGGGCCAGGGTTTCTAGCTCTTCACGCGCGGCCTCGATCAGGCCCTGGACATACTGGTTATTGTAAAGGCTTGCTACGATGGCGATGGAGACCGGCTCCAGGATCGGCCGAGGGCGGGCTGGGGAATGTTGGGACATGGGGCTCTGGGGGGAGTGTGGGGATGGCCTTTACAGCTTGTGGCCTAGTTTTTTCTTCTTGGTTTCGAGATAGCGCTGGTTGTGGGGGTTGGGCGGGGAGATGATGGGCACCTGCTCCACGATCTCTAGCCGGTGACCGTCGAGGCCGACAATCTTGCGGGGGTTGTTGGTGATGAGGCGGATCTTTCGCACGCCCAAGTCATGGATGATTTGGGCACCGATGCCGTAGTCCCGCAGGTCCATGCCGTAGCCGAGCTTCAGATTGGCCTCTACGGTATCTAGCCCCTGTTCCTGGAGCTTGTAAGCCTGGATTTTGCCATGCAGCCCGATGCCGCGCCCCTCATGCCCGCGCATATAAACAATGACGCCAGAACCAGCCTCAGACACCCTGCGCATGGCTGCATGGAGCTGGCTGCCGCAATCACAGCGGCGTGAGGTGAAAACATCGCCAGTGAGGCATTCGCTATGCACGCGGACGAGGGTGGGCTTTTTGCCATCAATCTGCCCCATGACGAGGGCGATGTGGTGGACGCCGTCCAAGGCGCTGCGGTAGAGGTGCAGCTTGAAGTCACCAAACTCAGTGGGCATGTCCACGGTCTCGAGTTTTTCCACCAGTTTTTCACTCCGGCGGCGGTACTCGATGAGATCGGCGATGGAGCAGATTTTTAGACCGTGCTTTTTGCCGAATTTTTTGAGGTCCGGCATCCGTGCCATGGTGCCGTCTGGGTTCATGATCTCAATAAGCACGCCCGCCTCTCGCAGCCCGGCTAGGCGGCACAGGTCCACAGCGGCCTCGGTGTGACCTGCTCTGCGGAGCACGCCGCCTGGTTTGGCGACAAGAGGGTTGATGTGGCCTGGCTGGACAAAATCTGTCTCATTGCTTTTGGGATCAGCCAGCAGTTGGATGGTGTGGGCGCGGTCAGCGGCACTAATCCCGGTGGTGATGCCCTGGGCGGCATCGACGGTGACGGTGAAGTCGGTGCGAAAAGCCTCCCGGTTCTCAGGCACCATGCTTGCTAGGTTGAGGCGCTGGGCAATCTCTAGGCTGACGGGCACGCACAACATGCCGCCGCCCTCACGCACCATGAAGTTGACCATGGCAGGGGTGATCTTTTCTGCGGCGCAGATGAGGTCGCCTTCATTTTCACGGTCCTCATCATCCGTGACGATGACCATGCGTCCGGCACGGATATCTGCGATGATAGCTTCGACCGGATGGCAGATCGGCTTGTTTTTGGCGGCGGGCATGAAAAGGCTGGCGGTGGTCAAGGGGCGTATGATGACGCTGGATGCATCAAAAGGGGGAGTGACAGGCTAGGGTAGAAAGCAGGCATTTCCAGCAGGGAAGTGATTTTTCATGCAAAGCTGCTGGTGAAGCGGGAACGCGTGGCGCGCAGGGCGTGGTTGATGCGGGGCGATCTTGGGGGCATTGGATGGGGGTCGCCTATCTATGTTCTTTTTTGCCCGCTAGCGATGTGTTGCCGTTTTTCACCCCTGATGTTGAGTCTTTGCCTGCACGGGATGCTCGGCGCTTTGGCCGCTGCCCAGACGGCTGAGCTGCCGC
>JAIWOJ010000556.1 GCA_020216965.1 Prosthecobacter sp. | reverse complement strand
TCCCGCAGCATCCCATCCCACTCCGTGCGCGGTAGGCTAGCCAGCCGCGCGTGAACCTCGCGGCCGATGTTTTGGAGGCGGTCGCCAATCACCCCGCCTAGCACGCCCTGCACCCCCTCACGAAATTGCCACTGAAGCACCAGCCAAAACCCAGCGCCCAGCACGATCACATTCACCAGCAGCCACAGCAGGATGCGGGTGTAGAGGTTGAGAGAGCGTGCGCGCATCGTGCAAGGTGGCTGGGGGGTAGTCTCATGGAAACCACATGCCAGCAGGCAAAAATTAGGCCCAAAGCAGCCTGGCATCCAGCTTCATTCCTCATCATTCACCCCCACCCCTTTCCTAACTGCCCCAAACGATCTCCACTTTCTCGCCGTGCTGGTCATGAGCGGGGTTCAGGGCACGCAGTTCCAAGCTCAGCTTTTCCTTGCTAGCTCTGGCGATGACCCAGCCATTCGGGCGCTCAGGAGCAAAGACGTAGGCCACGGGCGGCAGGTTCACCAGGTGGATGCCGGTGGCTTCATGCCGCTGCTGTGCCCAGGTGTGGGTATGACCGTAGAGGAAGGCTTTCACCTTTTTGTGCCGACCTAGTACCTCAAACATCGCCTCCGCATCCATCAGACCAGTAGGCTTTTGCCCCTCAGAAACAGGTGCCTGCGGGTTGTGGTGCGCCATGACGACGGTGGGCCGGTCAGGGCAGCTCGCCAGGGTGCGGTCTAGCCAGCCAATCTGGAGGGCACCTAGCTCGCCTGGGGTTTGGTTCACCTCTTTCAGGGAGTCGAGCAGCACCCAGTTCATGGTGGCAGAGCTGAGCACCTCCACATGCCGCCCCTCGACAGGGCGAGGATCTTGCGGGCTGGTCATCGCGGCGATGAAATTCCGCCGGTGGTCGTGGTTTCCAAGGGTGCAATGAACCTGCACCCCAGACTCGCGCAGGGGTTCCATCAGTTTCACAAAGCTATCATAGTCCGTCTGCTGACCGTCGAGGTAAGCGCAGTCTCCATTCACCAAGACACCAAAGGGCTTTTGACCCACCTTGAGCACTTGATTGACGCAACGACGCAGGTTTTCCCCCATCACAGCCCCGCGTGCCTCCAGGGCCAGGTCTGCGGCGATGTGGGTGTCTGAAAACAGCGCCCATAGCTCCCCCTCAGCCTCTGCGGCTGAGGTCAAACAAGGGGAAAAAGCAGCCGCCAAGCTGCCCTGAAGCCAGCGGCGGCGGGTGAGAGGAGGAAGGGTGACAGGCATGGCAGGAGAGGATTGGATGGATACGGCGACGCAGCCCACGGGCTGTCGGCGGCAATGTGTCAGGACTGGCATTCAGACTGCCAGGATTTGCCAAGTCACGCTCTTTTTCATCCTGACGGGAATTTGCAAACTGCCGGAATGGCATTTTGGTCGTATCTCAGCCAATCCCATGACCCAAACCGCCACTGTCTTGATCGTCGATGACGAAAAGCATACTCGGGACGGCCTGCGCTTGTCCTTGGAAGACGACTTTGACTGCTATGTAGCCTCCAACGCGGCCGAGGCCATGGAATACCTGAAAAATGACCCTGTGGACGTGATGCTGACGGACCTCCGCCTGGGTGAGGACGATGGCATGAAGCTGCTGGAGCAGGCCCTCGCCCTGCCGCGCCCGCCCGTCTGCATCATGATGACCGCCTATGGCAGTGTGGATACCGCCGTGGAGGCCATGCGGCGCGGGGCCTACCATTTTGTCACCAAGCCGCTGAACCTCGATGAGGTGGAACTGCTGATCAAACGCGCCCTGCGCAGCCGCACCCTGGAGCATGAAAACCAGGCGCTGAAGCAGCAAGTGGAGCGGAAGTTTAGCATTGAGGGCATCCTCGGCCAGGCTGACGCGCTCAAGCCCATCCTAGAAACCATCCAGCAGGTGGCCCCCACCCGAGCCACCGTGCTCATTGAGGGGGAAAGTGGCACCGGCAAGGAACTGGTGGCCAAAGCCATCCACAACCTCAGTGGTCGGCCCAAGGCCCGGCTCGTCACCGTGCACTGTGCCGCCTTGTCCCCCCAGATCCTGGAGAGTGAGCTCTTCGGCCACGAAAAGGGAGCCTTCACGGGGGCACAAGACCGCCGCATAGGTCGCTTTGAACTCGCCGATGGCGGCACCCTCTTCCTGGATGAAATCGGCGAGATCGATGCCAACACGCAAGTCAAGCTGCTCCGTGCCCTGGGCGAACAAACCATCGAGCGTGTAGGCGGTGCCAAGCCGATCAAGGTCGATGTCCGCGTCATCGCTGCCACCAACAAGGATCTGGCCAAAATGGTCGAGGAAGGAAAATTCCGCGAGGACCTCTACTGGCGGCTGCGCGTGGTGACCATCCACATGCCTCCTCTGCGCGCTAGAAAAGGCGATATTCCGATCCTGGCGGACCACTTCCTGCGTGAACTCTCCGCTGCCAATGGCAAAGCCTACAAACCCCTAGGGGAAGATGCCCTCCCTCTGCTCATGGGCTACGACTGGCCGGGCAATGTGCGCGAGCTACGCGCCGCCA
>JAIWOJ010000555.1 GCA_020216965.1 Prosthecobacter sp. | reverse complement strand
CACCCTGTATCCAGACATGCGGATGCTAGGCGGCGGCCAACCTGCCGCCATCCCTGAGGTGCAGGCGCTCTGGCGGCAGCGCATGGCAGAGATGCTGGCAGACGGTGCCGCACTAGACAGGACGCTGCTGAACTACGACCCGCCCGGCGGAAACCCCGCCTTTCGTGAAGCCATGGCCGGCTTTCTCAGGCGTGAATGCGGCTGGGAGGTGACACGCGAAAACATCGCCGTCGTGCCCAGCAGCCAAACGGGCTTTTTCCTGCTCTTCAACCTGCTGGCGGGCACCTCAGGCAGTGGACGAAGGCGGATCCTTTTTCCCCTGATGCCCGAGTACATCGGCTATGCCAACCAAGCGCTCTGCGAGGGCCAGTTCACCTCCGTGCCCGCCCGCATCACCGAGCGTGGAGAGCATGAGATCAAATACCACATCGACTTTGACCGCCTGCGCGTGACCTCGGAGACGGCAGCCCTCTGCGTCTCCTGCCCCACCAACCCAACGGGCAACGTCTTAACGCCCGAGGAATTTACCCGGCTGGAGGAGCTGGCGCGCCAACACCACATCCCTCTGATGATCGATAACGCCTACGGGCATCCCTTCCCTGGGGTGCTCCACGGCTCCTGGCGGCCTCACTGGCAGCCAGGCATGGTCTTTAGCATCAGCCTCAGCAAGGTAGGGCTACCTGGGGTGCGCACGGCCGTCATCGTCGCTGACCCCGCCTTGGTCAAAGCCCTGTCCAATATGAATGCCATCCTGTCTCTAGCGAATGGCAACCTGGGCCAAGCCCTGCTCACCCCGCTGCTGGCAGACGATCGCCTGCTGCGCCTGGGGAGGGAAGTCATCCGGCCCTTCTACGCGCAGCGCTCAGACTTCGCAAAAAGCGTGCTCACCCAGGCGCTAGGTGAGCATCTGCCCTGGGCACTGCATGTGCAGGAGGGTGCCTTCTTCCTCTGGCTTTGGCTGAAAAACCTGCCCATCCCCGCTGCGCAGCTCTACCAGCGGCTCAAGGCGCGCAAAGTGCTCGTCATCCCCGGCCACTACTTCTCCTATGGTCTGGATGAGCACTGGCAGCACCCGCACGAGTGCCTGCGCCTCACCTACTCCCAGCCCCAGCCCATCGTGCAGGAAGGGCTAGAAATCTTGGCCGACGAGGTGCGTGGCCTCTGGCGCTGAAACGTGCCGCCTGCGGCACGCGATAAGCCCTCAAGCAAGTAGCCCATGCAGCACCTGCCCATGAACGTCCGTCAGCCGGAAATCGCGGCCTGCATGGCGGAAGGTCAGTTTCTCGTGATTGAGGCCCAGTTGATGCAAAATCGTGGCATGCAGATCATGGACCTCGACTGGATTTTCCACGGTGTATTTACCGATCTCGTCCGTCACACCATGGACATGACCGGCGCGGAAGCCACCTCCAGCCACCCAGACGCTGAAGCAGTCGCGATGATGGCCACGGCCGTTTTTGCCCTCCCGCGTCGGCGTGCGGCCAAACTCGGTCGCCCAGAGCACGATGGTGTCGTCCAACATGCCGCGCTGCTTCAGATCGGTGATGAGCGCAGCGGTCGGCTGGTCCACGTTGTAGGCCAGGTCAGCGTGCTCTTTCATATCGCCATGAGAGTCCCAGTTTGGGCGTGAGCCGGTATCGATCAGCTCAATGAAGCGCACACCGCGCTCAGCCAGCCGCCTTGCCACCAGGCACTGCCAGCCAAAGTCTGCACCCGGCCCTTTTAGCTTGCGGTCCAGGCCGTAGAGACGGCGGATAGGAGCCGACTCCTGCGTCAAATCAAAGGCCTCCGGCGCGGCCTGCTGCATCTGGAAGGCGGTCTCAAAGGATTTGATGCGCGCGGCCAAGGCCGTGTCGTGCTGGCGTGTGGCAAAGTGCTTTTGGTTCAGCTTACTCACGAGGTCCAGCTCCAGCGGCTGAAGATCCCTAGAGGCGGCTGGCGTGCGCAGATTGGGGATGGGGGTATCCCCAGGAATGACGCGCGTGCCCTGGTGGGCAGCGGGCAGGAAGTCGCTGGCATAGACCTGGGTGCCGCCATAGGGCAGGTGCGGGCAGATGACGATGAAGCTGGGTAGGTTGGCATTGAAGCTGCCTAGCCCGTAGCTCACCCAGGAACCCATGCTCGGTCGCGCAAAGGTGGGTGAGCCCGTGTGCATGCCCAGCGTCGCCTCGCTGTGGTCAAAGTGGGAGGCCTTCATGCTGCGGATGACGCAGATCTCATCCATCACACCACGAAGATGCGGGAAAAGATCGCTCACCTCCGTGCCGCAGCGCCGGTTCCGATCCGCGCCGAAGATATTGCCCATCAGCTTATCCTTGCCCGTGCCATCGCGGCCTTTGGTGATGGGCTTGGGGTCAAAGGTATCGATGTGCGAAACCCCACCCGTGGCATAGATCATGATGACGCGCTTTGCCTTCGCCCGCGTGTGCGGGCGGTGCGGCGAGAGCGGATCTTCCGCCGCGAGCAGCTCAGAGAGCAGCCCCGGCATGAGCAGCGGGCTTTGGCAGAGAAGGGAGCGGCGGGT
>JAIWOJ010000554.1 GCA_020216965.1 Prosthecobacter sp. | reverse complement strand
GGCTCTTTCCTCATCGGTCAACAGGGAGAGGAGTCTGGCAGAGGGGGTTTTCCATGCCGGGGGGTTAAAACCAGGCTCAAAAATGGCGCGCAGCCGGTAGTAGTCCGCCTGGGTGATGGGATCGTAGCGGTGGTCGTGGCACTGGGCGCAGCCGATGGTCAGGCCGTAAAAGGCCGTGCTAATGATCTTCAGGGTGTCTGCGATGCTGGCGTTTTGCGCGGTTTTGTCATTCATGGCCCCGGTGCCGTCGGGTGCCATGCGCAGGAAGCCTGTGGCGGTGATTTTTTCGATGGCCTCTGGGCTGAGGTTTTTGTGCGGCTGGGGCACCATTTCATCGCCAGCGAGCTGCTCGCGCACGAATTCATCGAAGGGCTTGTCACGATTGAGCGCGCTGATGACGTAGTCGCGGTATTTCCAGGCCCAAGGGCGCTCAAGATCTCTGTCCGTGTAGCCGTCTGAGTCTGCGTAACCGGCGATGTCTAGCCAATGGCGGCCCCAGCGCTCTCCATAGGCAGGGAGAGAGAGCAGGCGGGTGAGGAGGGCATCCCAGGCACGCTCACGCACGGCAGGGTCAGCCCATTCCTGGACAAAGGCTTCCACCATCTCTGGCGTCGGCGGCAAGCCTGTGAGGTCAAAGCTGGCCCGGCGGACGAGGGTGCGCGGATCGGCCTCAGGGGAGAACTGCAGACCGCTCTGGGCCAGACGCTGGGCGATGAAGGCATCGATCGGCTGGGCGAGAGGGCTGCTGTGAGCGGCATCGGCTTGCGGAGAAATCTTGGGCAGGGCTGGCTTGCGAATCGGCTGAAAGGCCCACCAGGCGCGCTCTTCATCGGTAAAGGCATGTTCTGGGCCGAGTTTTTCTGGCTCAGGGCGTGCGGTTTTCGCCCCTTGGGCGATCCATTGCTCCAGCGTCGCGATTTCATCGGCACGCAGCTTTGCCTTGCCCTTGGGCATCTCCCCCTTCTTCACCAGATCCAGCAGATGGCTGCCTGCTGCGTCACCTGGCACGATGGCAGGCCCGGACTCCCCACCTTGGACAAGAAAACGTGCCAGACGCACATCCAGCCCCCCTTTCGTCTCACCATCCTCACCATGGCAATGAAAGCACTGTGCCTTGAGGATCGGGCGCACATGCTGCTCAAAGACAAGCGTGCCAGCCGCCGCCCAGACAGGGCTGGCTATCAGCAGTGGGATGATGAAAAAACGCGAAAACACACACGCCATACGCACAGCCGCTGAAAACTCTTGCCACCGCCGCAGCGGCCAGCGAAAGGCGCGCCGCCCAGAGACTGGCATTTTTTTCTAACCACGGCGCGATACACGCACGCGGGCAGCGTTTGGGTAGGCACCATGCCCACCCTGCGCCAGCTACCCCTCCTGCTCATCCCCCTCTGCCTCATCCGCCCCGCAGCCACGCAAGGCCAGGACTGGCCGGAATTTCGCGGCCCTGGCCGCCAAGGCCACGCAGAGGCCCAGGGGCTGCCCGTGGAGTGGGGAGGTCCCGACGGGAAAAATGTGCTCTGGAAGGCCGCCGTGCCAGGCATCGGCTGGTCATCCCCCATCGTGGCAGGAGAGCGGATCTACCTCACCACCGCCGTGCCTGTCGGAGGTGAAGAGCAGCCGGTGGTGGATCGCAGCCTGCGCGCCCTCTGCCTGTCCGCCAAAGACGGTGCCATCCTGTGGGAAAAAGAGGTCTTCCCCCAGCCAGCGGCCACTGCCCCAAACATCCACCGCAAAAACAGCCACGCCAGCCCCACGCCGATCTATGAGGACGGGCGGCTCTACGTCCACTTTGGCCACCAGGGCACAGCCTGCCTCTCCGCTGAAGACGGGAGCGTGCTCTGGAGCACGCGCGAGTTTGCCTACAAGCCCGTGCATGGCAATGGCGGCAGCCCCGTGCTGGAGGGGGATCTACTCATCTTCAGTGCGGATGCAGAGAGCGAGCCCGCCGTCATCGCTCTTGAGAAAAACACCGGCAAACTGCGCTGGAAATTTCACCGCCAGAGTGATGCCAAAAAGAAGTTCTCCTTCTGCACCCCCCTCGTGATCGAAGCGAAAGGCCGCCGCCAACTCATCACCCCAGGCAGCGGCGTAGTGAACGCCCTGGACCCGGCCACGGGCACAGAAATCTGGCACGTGCGCTATGACCAGGGCTACTCCGTCGTGCCCCGCCCCATCCACGCCCATGGCATGATCTTCCTCGCCACCGGTTATGACAAGCCGCAGGTCCTCGCCATCCGCACCGACGGCACCGGCGACGTGACGGCCACCCACATCGCCTGGACCCTCGATAAAAACGCACCACATAACCCCAGCATGGTCGTGGTAGGAGATGAACTCTACTTTGTGGCAGACAAAGGCATCCTCTCCTGCGTGGATGCCAAAACAGGCACCCTTCACTACCAGGAACGCTGCACCAGCCCCATCAGCGCCTCCATCCTGCACGCCGACGGCAGGCTTTACCTCCAAGATGAACGCGGGCTGGGCTACGTCGTCCAACCCGGCAAGAGCTATCACCTGCTCGCCA
>JAIWOJ010000553.1 GCA_020216965.1 Prosthecobacter sp. | reverse complement strand
CCTTTCAGCCTTTCAGCCTTTACCATGTCCGATATCGCCCTCGCCAAAGGAGAAAAATTCCTCGAAGAAAACGCCAAAAAAGAAGGCGTGCAGGTCACTGCCAGCGGTCTGCAATACAAAATCATCACCGAAGGCACCGGCAAAAGCCCCAAAGCCACAGACACCGTGGAGGTACACTATGAGGGCACGCTGATTGATGGGCGTGTTTTTGATAGCAGCTACAGGCGCGGCCAGACGATCGAATTTCCGCTGAACCGCGTCATCCCAGGCTGGACAGAGGGCGTGCAGCTCATGAAGGAGGGGGCCAAATTCCGCTTCTTCATCCCCTCCAGGCTGGCATACGGCTCCCGTGGTGCGGGGCGCGATATTGGGCCGAATGAAGCGCTGATCTTTGATGTGGAGCTTTTTAAGGTGAAGTGAGCCTAGCCTCTCAGCGCATCCTCCTGGGTGTGCACCACTCCCCAGCCTGCCTTGGGTGGTCCTTTTACTGAACCAGTAGGTCTCGAACGGTCGGAGCGTTTTTGCGACGACCATGAAATGCATCTCCCCTCCCCTGCGCCTGACGGCGCTCTGTGCCCTTGCTGCCCTCGGGTTTTCACCCTCGCTGTTGGCAGACTCTGCGGTCGTCCTAGAGACGCGCGTGATCTCCACCCAGCCGCAGTTTTACCATGGCTGGCCCACCCTGACGAGGCGCGCGGATGGTGGCCTGTGGCTGGCCTGGAGCGGGGGCAGGGATTCCCACGTCTGCCCCTTCGGGCAGGTTTGGGGGATGACCTCGCGTGATGAGGGGAAAACCTGGACGTTCCCGCAGGTGCTGCTGGATAGCGCCACCGATGACCGTGATGCAGGAGCCCTGGAGACCGCACGCGGCACCCTGCTCATCACCACCTTTACCTCCCTGGCCTACGAGCCCGTCCTGAAAGGAGCCCTAGGCGGCAAGGCATCACCTTATCTGCCAGAAGGCCGCCTAGATGCCTGGAAGGCAGCCCATGCACGCCTGAATGATGACGAGAGAAAGGCTGAACTCGGCCAATGGCTGATCCGCAGCACCGATGGCGGGCGCACTTGGTCCAGCCGCATCCCCACCATAGTGAATAGCCCGCACGGGCCCATCCAGCTCAAAGACGGGCGGCTGCTCTATGCAGGCAAGGAACTCTGGACGCAGGCCCGCAAAATCGGCGTTTGTGAGTCCAAGGACGACGGTCAGAGCTGGCAATGGCTGGCAGAGATTCCCACACGCCCAGGAGATGACGCGACGAAGAGCTACCACGAGCTCCATGCCGTGGAGGCGGCGGACGGCACCCTCCTGGCACACATCCGCAATCACAATCCCGAGAACCAGGGAGAGACGCTCCAGAGCGAATCCAGAGATGGCGGCAAGACCTGGAGCGTGCCGCACCCCATCGGCGTCTGGGGGCTGCCTTCCCACCTACTGCGTCTGCGGGATGGGCGGCTGCTGATGACCTATGGGCACCGCAGGCCGCCCTTTGGCAATCAAGCGCGGGTCAGCAGCGATCATGGCAAGACCTGGGGAGAGCCCATTTTGCTATCGGGTGACGGCAAAGGGGGGGACCTCGGCTATCCTAGCACCGTCGAACTCTCCGACGGCACACTGCTCACCGTCTGGTATGAGAGCATGGTCGAGCCACGCCCGGCTGTGCTGCGGCAGGCGCGCTGGAGGCTGCCTCCGCCAGAGGCACCCAATCTGCAGCGCTTTGTCGCCATCGATAACATCTGCGCTTGGCCAAACCTAACCCTCCTGCCGGATGGCAGCATCCACGCCACCGTTTTTGGCAAGCCTAGCCACGGCCAAATCGCCGGCTCCGTGCAGAGCTGGAAGAGCCTGGAGGGTGAACTCTGGGAAAAAGTCGGCATCCCCGCCCCCCATGAGCCGGACACGAACCGCATGAACGTCGCGGCAGGACTTGCCAAAAATGGCGATCTTCTCGTGCTATGCTCTGGCTGGACGAATCAGAAGCAACCGCAACGCCCCAAACAGGCGGACTTTCGAGACGACATCCTGCCAATCTGGATCTGCCGTAGCCCAGATGGCGGCAAGACCTGGACGCAAACCAAGTCGTTTCCAGCCCCGGATCCCGGCTGGACGCACTACATCCCCTTTGGCGACATCAAAAGCGGTGCCGACGGTGCCCTCCACGTCTCCTGCTACGCGGGAGAATGGGTCAATGAACGCCAAAGCACCAAGACAAAAAGCTACCGCGCCTGGCACTTCCGCAGCGAGGATGACGGAGCCACCTGGAGGCGCACCGCCGTCATCAGCCCCCAGGGCAATGAGACCACGCTGCTGCACTTGGGTGGGAAAAATTGGCTGGCGGCCTCTCGCCGCAGCGCGGTGGAAATGTTTTTTTCTGAAGACGATGGTTCCACCTGGACCGGGGGAGAAGCCGCCACGGCCAAGAACGAAATCAACGGCCACCTCCTCCGGCTGAATGACGGGCGTGTGCTGCTTTCCTACGGCAGCCGGGTCGTGGGAAAATTTGGCGTGCTGGCCCGGATCTCCAACGACCT
>JAIWOJ010000552.1 GCA_020216965.1 Prosthecobacter sp. | reverse complement strand
TTCCCACAGTTCCCAGCCTACATCACCACACCAGAGCCGCCCTTTGGCATCAAAGCTGATCTTCCATGGATTGCGGAAGCCAAAGGCCCAGATCTCCGGCCTTGCCCCTGGGGTGCCCACAAACGGATTATCCGCCGGGATGCCGTAGGGACGCCCAGCCTCTGCCCTATCCACATCCACGCGCAAGACGCAGGAGAGCAGGTCATTTACGCCCTGCCCGGTGTTCAGAGAATCTGGCGGTGAGGGGGCCGTGCCATCCCCGGTGGAGAGATACAGCATCCCATCTGGGCCAAAATGGATGCACGCCCCATTGTGCCCGCCGCTCAGCCAAGTTAGCACCACCGTCTCTGAGCCTGGGTCCAGCACGGGTGGCTCCATCTGTGCCAGCTTAAAGCGGGAGAGTCTTGAGCCATCCTCCAGCTTCTCTCTCAGGGTGTAGGTCAGGAAAACGTAGCCATTCTCCCGCCAGCGCGGGTGAAAGGCGACTCCATACCCATGTGTGAGCTCCGGCTGGAGCGCCTTGAGGTCGATCAGCAGCGTTTTTTCCGCCGTTTTGGGATCCTGGGGAAAGGTCCACACCTTGCCTTTGTCCTCCACCGCCACAAAGCGGCGCACGCCTGGCACGGCCACCATCTCCAGCGCTTGGTTGAAGGAGAGGCTGTGAAAAACCTGCTCTGCCACCATGGGCCTTGGCGGCTCTGGCCGCCCTTGAATGCGTGAGCCTGTCCACTGCCCGCAGGCATGGGTGGCAAAAAGCAGGCAAAAAAGCAGTCTGCACATGGCAGCAAGGCTACACAGCCCCCAAGGCACGGCCAAGCAGTTTCAGCCTAGCAGCCCAGCCCTGCCTCCCCCTCACGAAAGTGAGATCTGCGCGTGCTGAAACCTGCCCCTGACCGGCGTTTTTAGCAGCATGACGCTCCGCGCCGCCTTTCTCCCCCTCTTCGCCTTGGTCCCCTCCGCCTTCGCCCAGAATGATGCGGCGGGGAATGATGTCACGGACAAAGAAGCCGCCACGCCAGTCATGCAGTGGCGATTTGACGACGCCAAGGAGCCCGGCCCGCGTCCGCCCTCCTACCCAGGCTTTGCCAAAGACAATACCGCCATGCGCTTCGTCGGTGAGGGCCAAAAGGCGCTCAAGGTCGCGGATAGCGAAGAACTGCGCTTTGGCCTGAATGAACCCATCACCCTAGAGGCCTGGGTGAAGGCTCCGGGGCTCAGCGGCACGCCTTACCTCATCGGCAAGGGCCGCCTGGGCACGAAGGAGTTTGGCCAGAACAATCAGAACTATGCCCTGCGCCTCCAAACTGTGAAAAATGGCGCGCAGATCGGCTTCCTCTTTCATAGCGCCGATGTGCCCGGCAAAAAGGGGGAGTGGCACCGCTGGTGGTCCAAGGACACCATGCCCCTGCAAGGCTGGCACCACATCGCCATCACCTACACCTTTGGCAAACCCAAGAGCATCAAGGGCTACATCGATGGACGCGAGACGGACGGCACCTGGGACATGGGCGGCGAGACAGACCGCGCACCGGTGACCGATGGCGATGCCCTGGTGATCGGCAGCGGCTCCACCCTGGCCTCCAGCCACTCGCTCAATGGCTGGCTGGATGAGGTGGCGATCTACCGCGGCCCCATCGATACCGAGGCACTCAAGGCAAAATACCGCTTTGTCCCACCACCGCCGCCCATCGCGAAGAAAGACGTGCCCGCAGGCCGCGTCCTGGTGCAACTGGCCGAAGAAGGCATGCCCGACGCCAACGCCTGGCCCAGCGAGCCGCCCAAGGTGGGTGAGACCTACACCGAGGACGTTTTCGGCTTCTTTGACGTGCCCCAGAAGTATGTGGAGACCGGCGTGCGTGGCGACCGCCATGTGCCCTTCCTGCTGCGCGCCGCCGCCAGCGTGACCTTCCCCAAAGGTAAGCACCGCCTGCTGCTGCGCGCCCGTGGGGCCACCAACCTCTACCTCGACGGCAAAACGGTGCTCTCCACGCCCTTCCCGCCCAATGACAGCGACGGCCACCACCTCGTGGCCGATCAAAAGGACTACCTCGACCTTGGTCCCGACTTCCGTTTTGCCCCGCCCGGCAACCGCGAGTCCTGGTGTGAATTTGAGGGCACCGGCAAGCCGCAGTTTTTCGTGCTGGAGACCCTGGTGGGCAGCTACGTCGGCAAATCCGTGCGCCGTCCTGAATTGGGAGAAACCGTCGTCGCCTGGTCACCGCAAGGCACGGAAAGCTGGCAGCTCGTCAGCCCTGGGAAACGCCGCGTGCCCTACACCGATGCCGGGTGGGCGGAGTATGAAAAAGAGCGCAACGCGCACTACGATGCCGTGAACGCCAAGAAGCGTGCCGAGATGCGCGCGCAGTCCGCCCCCTACTGGACCAGCCGCCGCAAAGCCGCTGAAGCCTGGCTGGCGAAGGCGGAGCCCGTGAAAGTACCGGAACTACCGCAGAACTTCCCCGCCAACAATGAGATCGACCATTTCATCGGTGCGAAGATCGCCAGCGTCAGCGCCCAGAGCGCCAAGAAGGG
>JAIWOJ010000551.1 GCA_020216965.1 Prosthecobacter sp. | reverse complement strand
GCCGGCGCACGATGGCTTTGGTGCAGTGGATCGATCTGCTGCCCACGCTGATTGAGGTCGGCGGCGGCACGCCAGCGCCGGAGTTGGATGGCAAATCAATCGTCCCCGTGTTCACGGGCAAGGTAAGCACGCATCGCGATGCGATCTTTACCACGCACACGGGCGATAACGACATGAACGTCTATCCCAGCCGCTCAATGCGCACGGAGCGCTGGAAGTACATCCGCAACCTGCACCCAGAGTTCCGTTTTACCTGTCATATTGATCGATCCGTGAATGAGGACAGCCTAGCCTACATCGCCTCCTGGGAAAAGGCGGCGCAGACGGATGCGCGGGCTGCCTTTTTGGTGAAACGCTATCGTGAGCGCCCTGCGGAGGAGCTCTATGACCTGGAGGCAGATCCCTTTGAGCTGAAGAATCTAGCCGCAGAGAACACGGCCCAACTGGACACGATGCGCCGGGGCCTAGACGCCTGGATGCAAAGCACGGGAGACACCCAGAGGGTGGCTGGAAAGCCGCTGCTGCTGAGCGATCCCTTTTACTTGATCGGCAAAAAGAAAGCCAAGCCCTGACCATGAAACGACTACTGATTCTCGCCTTTTTAGGAGCCCTCTGCCAGCCACTCTTTGCCGCGCGGCCAAACTTTGTGATCGTGTTTATCGATGACTTGGGCTGGGGGGATTTTTCCTGCTTTGGGAACCAGGAAGCACAGACGCCGAACATCGATCGCATCGCTGCCGAGGGGATCCGTTATGAGCAGTTTTATGTGAATGCGCCGATCTGTTCCCCCTCCCGTTGTGCCTTGCTGACGGGGCAGTATCCTCAGCGCTGGCGGATCACCTCTTTTCTTAACAATCGCGCTGACAATGAGCGCCGGGGCTGTGCGCAGTGGCTAGACCCAAAGGCACCCAGCCTGGCGGCCATGCTGAAGAGCCATGGGTATGCGACGGGCCACTTTGGCAAATGGCATCTGGGAGGGCAGCGGGATGTGGAGGATGCACCGCCGATTTCGGCCTATGGCTTTGATGAATCGCTGACGAACTTTGAGGGCATGGGAGCAAAGCTGCTGCCGCTGACGATGAAGCCCGGCGATGCGCAGCCAGGCAGGATCTGGGAGGATGCTGAGCGCCTCGGCGGGCCTGTGGTGTGGATGCAGCGCAGTGAGATCACGGGTGGCTTTGTGGGTGCGGCGCTCGCCTTCATGAAACGCGCAGCAGCCTCACAGCGGCCTTTTTTGGTGAACCTGTGGCCGGATGATGTCCATGGCCCATGGTGGCCTCCGGTGACGCAGTGGACGGAGGGGAAACGCGGGAAATACTTGGCTGTGCTGGAGGCGATGGACCGCCAGCTTGGGCGGCTTTTTGACTACCTGCGTGAGGTGCCTGAACTGCGTGACAACACGCTGCTGCTGCTGTGCTCTGACAATGGGCCGGAGGCAGGTGCGGGCAGCGCTGGGCCGCTGAAAGGCGGCAAAACAATGCTCTATGAGGGGGGCACACGCTCGCCGCTGATCGTCTGGGCACCAGGGTTGCTGGAAAAGTCAGCGATGGGCAAGGTGGACCGCGCCTCGGTGTTTGCTGCGTTTGACCTGGCACCATCCCTGCTGAGCATCGCCGGGCTAAAGGCGGAAGGCGTGGCCTTCGATGGTGAAGATGTCTCCCCGGCATTGCTGGGGCGTGCGGAGGTATCTCGAGGGGCACCGATTTTTTGGCGCAGGCCCCCTGACCGGAAAACGGCGGGGGCAGGGCAGCCGGAGAGATTGCCTGATCTGGCGATGCGTGAGGGGGAATGGAAGCTGCTATGTGAATACGATGGCTCCCAGCCGCAGCTCTATCACCTGAAGAATGATCCTGGTGAAAGCCGTAACCTAGCGGCGGTGGAGGAGGCGAGGACGCGCCAAATGACAGCGGCCCTGCTGGCCTGGCATGGGACGATGCCGCCAGACCGTGGGGAGGAATTGGGCCGACTGCCAGCGGCGGGCAAAAAGGCAGGTGGGCGCTGAGGGCTGCATTTGCCGGTTGCGGGTGCGGCATGGCAGAGGCAGGGGAGGGGGATGGAAAGCGTGCCCGAAGAGATTCTGACCGTCTCCCAGCTCACCCAGGAAATCCAAGAGGTGCTGGAGGGCAGGATCGGCAGTGTTTGGGTGGAGGGGGAGATCAGCAATCACCGGGCACAGTCCAGCGGGCACCAGTATTTCACGCTCAAGGATGCTGGAGCGCAGATTTCCTGCGTGCTGTTTCGGGGTGCGGCTTCACGCCTCAGCACGCGCTTGGGGGATGGGATGCAGGTGCAGCTCCAGGGGGAATTGGGGGTCTATGCGCCACGCGGGCAGTATCAGTTGGTGGTGCGGATGGCGCGCGCGAAGGGGCAGGGCAGCCTCCAAGCGCGCTTTGAGGAGCTGAAACGCAGGCTGCAAATGGAGGGGCTTTTTGATGAAGCGATCAAACGTCCCATCCCCCGGATTCCGGCAGTCGTGGCGCTGGTGACCTCCCCCACTGGGGCAGCTGTGCAGGACATGCTGAACATCCTAGGCCG
>JAIWOJ010000550.1 GCA_020216965.1 Prosthecobacter sp. | reverse complement strand
AGGCGGAAAGGTAGCCATCCCCCTGTGGCAGGTCTGTCCTGCTGGTCAGCGTGTCAGGAAGGCTAAGCAGGACATTGTGCCGAAGCGGATCCTGGTAACGCTGGCTTGCGACCATGATGAGTGGCCCTTGGCGGAAGCTAGAGCTCCAAACAAGGCGATGACCACTGAAATCAGCACTCTGAGAACCATCTGAGACAAAACCACTGAAAGACTGGGAGCGCTCGACAATCTGAAAGGTGAGGCTCAAGCTGCTACGCCCCCGACGAGGCAGAGTGGCGCTGCCTAGATAGACCTTGTTGGTCAGGCCATTCTCGTCAGTCACGACGTTGACCAACACCATGCTCCCCGTGGCGCGGAATTGATCTTTAGCCATCTGCAAGGTCGCCGTGTAGGCTCCCGAACTGGTGACGGAGAGATTGAGACGCCCGCCCTTTCCTCCATTCAGAGCGTCAGATGCACTCACGTTTGCGATGAAGGTGCCGGAGAGACCGGAGCCCATGGAAAAGACCCGAATGCTGCGGATGACCGCAGGGCTGGTGCCCGATTTATTCGTGGCCGTGAAAGTCACACGATAATCCCCCGGCCTAGTGGGCCTGCCAGTGATGCGCCCCGTGTTTTTATCATAAACCAGACCCGGAGGCAGTCCGAGGATGTTGAAGGTCAGAGCGTTATTCGAGCCATTAAACCCATAATTGGGCAGGTTATTGTAGGTCGCGCCGACGACGGCATCCGCGAGGGTGAGCGTGTCAGCAATCTGAGGCCGACCTGAGACAGCCAAAAAAGTGATGCCAGTGGAATGCTTTTCCACAGGATCAATCCCCAACGGCAGGGTGATCTCGCAGGCATAACTTCCGGCATCGGTGGCAGGGTTGAGATTCGAGAGCTGCAGGATTGGGTCCTCTGCGCCAGGGATGTCTTGGCGGCTACCGTTATCCAGCACGCGATACCACTGATAGAGTAGGTCAGCACCCTGGGCCTGCGCCACCAAACGCACTGTGCTACCTGGAGGCTCCACTTGCTTGCGCTCGCGTTTATCGATCACTACCACAGTGGCCTGTGTCGTCGTCGCAGATGCGACTGAATTTCTAGCCGTCGCCTGATAAACGCCTGCATCTGCTAAGGAAGCCGCAGGGATAAGTAGGGTGCGTGTGGTCTGACGCGGCACCACCGATGCACCGCGCCGCCAGGTAAAGGTGGGTGCGGGCGAGCCCTCGGTGAGGTTTGCTTCGAGTTTGAGCTCCTTGCCAGCCTCCACGAGCTTATTGGGCAACGTGCCCGTGATGACCGGTGCCTTGATGATATCCAGCCGAGCTTTCGCACTAAAAACGGACTCTGCGTCGTTATAGACGACCACGTCATATTCCCCCTCATCCGAGACCTGGGCAGAAACGACGGTAAAGCTGGGGCTCCCCTGCCCCGTCTGCCCTGCAATGACAGTGCCGTTTTTACGCCAGCGATAGTTCAAGCTCGTCCCCGTGGCTGTGACGCTGTAGCGCACGGTAGAGCCCGCCCTCGCCGTGGCCGAAACAGGTTGGCGTGTGATGACGGGGCGCTTGTAGCCTGGGGTGACGATGATGTTGAAACTGGTCGTCGCGGTGAGGACGACGGGGCGCGTGCCTGCCGCTAGGCCCGTGACGCGCAAATTTGTGCCTTCGACGGCGACGGTGGCGATGTTTGTGGCTTGGGAATCCACACTGTAACTGACGCTGGGGATGGGCTGGATGCCGGTGACACGAATGGTCTTTTCAATATCCATATCCACCGGTGCCGTGGTCGCATCCATGGGGATGCCAGACAGCGGCACGAGGCTGCCATCGATGATGATGCGCCTGTCCAGGCTGGCATTGTAGGCACTGCCAGCAGGATTCGCGTTTTGGTAGCTGCCTATCGGGAGCTGATTGATTTGTTGGAGCAGTGTGTGCCCTGGTGTGCCCACACGCCCAAACACAGTGAAACCGCCGTTCTGGTTATCCAGATTCTCCCGATTGTCGGCCAAATTGAAGAAAAAGTCGATGCTAGCGCTGTTGGGATTTCCCACATAGCCCATCGCAGCACTGGCCGGACGCACGACGGGATTGCCAGAGCTATCGCGAACGATCTGGCCGAGCTGATCGCGTGAGTAACTGGTTCGTTCTCCCAGCTTTGCGGCAGCGATGGTGCCAAAGACATTGCTAATGCCAGGTTCATTCGGCGGGGAGGGGCGGGCATTCACTCGGGTAAAAACACGCGGTGCGCTGACGGCACGCAGAAAGCCCCCCTGGAGGACAAAATTCCTCTCCAAACGATGGAAGGTCATCTGATTATAATCCCCTGCTGCGGCATAGGTGACGAAGTTGTTAAAAGCCTGGGGAGTCAGGTTGTTGTAGAGAGAGATGTCTAGGCTGCCCTTCGTGGTGGTCATACGCACAGCGGCCGTCGTGTCGGCATCCCGAAAGCGTCCGGCCAGGGAAATGACCATCGGGTCATTGAGGCCCACCTTACGATCGCCCACCTCTGCCCCTGTGACGAGCGTGGGACCGCCCAGAGCAGGAAGCACACGCAG
>JAIWOJ010000011.1 GCA_020216965.1 Prosthecobacter sp. | reverse complement strand
TCTCGGTGAAGTACAAGGGGCTGCTGAAAACGCAGGATAACGGGATCAGGCGACATGAAGAACGGAAAATCAAGGCTTCCAGCGTCATTCCCTGGGGAAAAGTGAGTTTGCTAGGGGGGTGCCATGAGCACTACCCCCCCTCCATCGTCACCGTAGTTGCCACCTTCATCGGCAACGACTACCACAAAAAGGGTAGCGTCTAGCATGCCGTGGACGCCGCGGGCCGCGACCCCGACAAGGGCTGCATCGAGCATCAATCACCGCATGACTTCGCCAAGCTGTTGAGGCGCTGGCCGAACCCCCATCTTTCTCTGTACAATGACAATGAGCGAACATAGTCGCCAATCGGGATCCCCTTTTTGCTTTTTCGGTTGAGTAGAAAAAGTCTGCCATTTTCTATTCAACAAGCTGCTTGCTTCCGGCCACCAAGTGGGCTCGTAAGTTTCTAGCAAACATCCCTCGATCCCGACTATGACACTCCTCCTTATTCTTGCCACCATGCTCCTGGCCTTCTACGCGCAGTGGAAGGTCGGTTCTGCTTACCGTCGCTATTCCCAGGTGCCAGCTTCTTCTGGCTTCACGGGGGCAGCGATCGCCCAGCGTATACTTGATCTCAATGGCATCCATGATGTGACCATTCATGCCGCGCCTGGTCATTTGGTGGATCATTATGACCCTTCGAATCGCCGCTTGGTGCTGTCTGAGGAAAATTACTACGGTCACTCTGTCGCCGCTCTAGGCATTGCCGCCCACGAATGCGGCCATGCCATTCAGCACGCCGTCGCTTACAGCCCGCTGCAGTGGCGGATGGCAGCGGTAGGCATCACCACCACGGCAGGCAATCTGATTCCTATTTTAGCCCTTGGTGGTTGGTTTTTGGCACCCAAGATCGTGCTGCCCCTGCTAGCGGCTTGCTTCGGCATCGTCATGCTCTTCCAGTTGATCACCTTGCCTGTGGAATTTGATGCCACGGCGAGGGCGAAAAAAATCCTCGCAGGCACAGGTGCGGTGGCTCAGGGCGCGGAATTCAATGCCATGAGCAAGGTGCTGGATGCTGCTGCCCTGACTTATGTGGCAGCCTTCCTGAGTGCTCTAGCTAGCTTCCTGCACTATGTGCTGCCCCTCCTGCTGGGGGGACGTAACAGTGATGAGTAAGCGGTGCGATGCCCAGGGGATGGGCTGCGGGTGATTTTTCCTTGGCCGCCCATCCTCTCAGGAGCTTGCCAGATGAAAATCGCAGCCTACATAGGCGCGCCTTTTTCCGCCTGCGCATGACTCCTGCCGCCGTCCCCAACTCAGCCCCCAGCAAGCGCCGGGTGTTCGCGTCCAGGCTCCTGAGCACACTACTGCTGTGGGGCGTGATCGCCACGGCGGTACAGTGGAACAGCCACTGGGTGCTGGTGCTGCTGACCGGCTTTTTCGGCGTGGCGGGCGCCTTTGAATACTACCGCCTGCTGCGTCTGGATGACCAGGCGCGTGGCTTCAATCTGCTCGGCCTGTGCATCTGCCTGGGCTACTGGATCACGATGACCTGGTGGGTGACGCGGGAAAAAAGCGCGCCGCCCATGTGGCTGGACCTCGCCGCGCTGACCGCCAGCGTTCACGGGGCCTTCCTGCTCTGCTACCGGCATCAGTTGGAGGGCATCGTGACGCTCCAGCGCATCTTCCACACGGTCTTCGGCGTGGTATACACGGTCATCTTTTTCGGCTTCATCGTGCGGCTCATGTATTTCAAACCGGACGGCACGGGCATGACGGGGCTCTTCCTGGTGCTCTTCCTCGTCATGGTGACGAAGTTCAGCGACATGGGTGCCTATGTCGTGGGTGTGATCTTTGGGAAGCACAAGATGATCCCGCACATCAGCCCGGCGAAGTCCTGGGAAGGGCTGGTAGGTGCCTTTCTCGGTGCCTTCCTGGCCGCCGCCTGCATGATCTGGCTGGCGGGGGATCGCATCGCACCCGTGGGCTGGCTGCATGGCTTGGTGCTCGCGCCGCTGCTCTGTGCCACGGCAGTTTCCGGCGACTTGGCGGAGTCTGTGCTGAAGCGCTGCGTTTCCATCAAGGACAGCGGCCACAAGTTCCCCGGCATCGGCGGCATCCTGGATCTGACGGACAGCCTGCTTTTCACCGCGCCGGTGTTTTACTTTTACCTGGAGGCGGTCACGGCCTGAGGCGGGCAGCCAGGAGCATAGAGCAAAGAGCGTAGAGCAAAGAGCATAGAGCAAAGAGCATAGAGTATAGAGCGGAGAGAACAGAGTATGAAAAACCAGCCCCCATCCCTTCCTGCCTGCCGGTCCACCCTTTGCCACACCGGCTTCATCCTCTAAGCTCTTCGATCTAGGCTCTCCGCTTCCTGCTCATGACCTCCCGACGCAAAGTCCTCCTCCTCGGCTCCACGGGCTCCATCGGCACGAGCGCGCTGAAGGTGGCGCGGGACATCCCAGAGCGCATGGAGATCGTGGGCCTGGCCGCGCACAGCAGTGTCGAGGCGCTGGTGGCGCAGGTGCAGGAAACGGGCGTGAAGCAGGTGGCGCTGACCGATGAATCCGCCGCCGCCCGGGCCAGGGCGATGTTGCCCGCAGACGTCACCCTGCATGTCGGCAAGGACGGCCTGGTGGACTTGGTGCGTGCCAGCGATGCGGACATGGTGCTGGTGGCCATCGTCGGCGTGGCCGGGCTGGCTCCGGCGCTGGCCGCGATCGAGGCAGGCAAGCACCTGGCCGTGGCCAGCAAGGAGATCCTGGTCATGGCCGGAGAGGCCGTCATGGAGGCCGCGCGCCGCAAGGGCGTGGACATCCTGCCGGTGGACAGCGAGCACAACGCCATCTTCCAGTGCCTTGAGGGCCACAAGGGCTGCGAGGTCAGCCGCATCCTGCTCACGGCCAGCGGCGGTCCTTTCCGGCAGCTTCCTGCGGATCAACTGCCGCAGGTCACGGTCGCCCAGGCGCTGAAGCATCCCACCTGGACCATGGGGCGAAAGATCACCATCGACAGCGCCACGCTTTTCAACAAAGGCCTGGAGATGATCGAGGCGCGCTGGCTCTTCGACGTGCCGATGAGCCGCATTGAGGTCGTCGTCCATCCGCAGAGCATCGTCCACAGCATGGTGGAGTTCACGGACAACAGCGTCATCGCCCAGCTCAGCCACAGCGACATGTGCTTCCCCATCCAGTATGCCGTCACCTGGCCGGAGCGCGTGCCGAACAACCTCAAGCCGCTGGACTTTGCCCAGCTCGCCAGCCTGACCTTCGAGGCACCGCGCACCCAGGACTTCCCAGCGCTGGACCTGGCGCGCCATGCGGGTGAGGTCGGCGGAACCCTGCCCGCTGTATTAAACGCGGCAAACGAAGTCGCGGTGGACGCCTTCCTTAACGGGCGCAGCAGTTTCCCGGCGATCTGGCAGACGGTGGCTCGTGTGATGGAAAAACATGCCGTCACGCAGCATCCGGACCTGGAGACCCTGATCGAAGCCGACGCCTGGGCTCGACTTGAGGCGGCGTCCAGCCTGGCTTGATCGCGCCGTTTTGACCGACATGTCCGCGCCCCTGCTGCCTGCCGACCGCCCCGCGCTGGTGCTGGCCCCGATGCAGGACGTGACGGACCTGCCCTTCATGAGGCTGATGGCGCGCTACGGCGGGCCGGACCTCTTTGTCACCGAGTATTTCCGCGTCACGCCCAGCTCCCAGCTCGATCCGGTGACATTGCGCTCCATCACGGAAAACGACACCGGCATCCCCGTGCTGGCGCAGATGATCGGGCAGGACATTCCCGCCCTGGTGCGCACGGCGAAGGAACTGGAACGCCATCCCGTGGCAGGCATCGACCTGAACCTCGGCTGCCCGGCTCCTGTCGTCTGCCGCAAGGACGCGGGCGGCGGCCTGCTGCGTGATCCGGAGCGTGTGGATGAAATCCTGCGCGCTCTGCGCGGCACGATCCAGGGCCGCTTCACCGTGAAATGCCGCGTGGGTTTTGCGGACAAGGCAGAGTTTCCCCGGCTGCTGGAGGTCTTCCAAAAGCACGACCTGCAGATGCTGACCATCCATGGCCGCACCGTGCGTGATGCCTACAAGACGCCCGTGCATCCCGAATGCGTGGCCGCCGCCGTGCAGACCATGCGCTGCCCGGTGGTGGCCAATGGCAATGTCATCGACGTGGCGACTGGCGAATCCTACCTGCGGCGCACCTCGGCCGCAGGGCTCATGATCGGTCGCGGTGCCATCCGGCATCCCTGGATCTTCTCCCAACTGCGCGCCCGCTGGCAATCTGAACCAACACCCAGGCAGCCCTCTGATGCAGACCAACAATCTGCGAAATCTGCGGACCTGACTGCCCCAGTCCCCACCCGGCGCGATCTGCTGGAGTATGTGACGCTGCTCTACGAGCACACTGCCGCCTTCCAGGCGCTGCACCACGCCACGCCCTCGCGGGTGAAGCAGGTGCAGAAGATGAAGCGCTACATGGTCTTCATCTCGAATGGCATCGACGAAGGCGTCTTCGAGCACCGCATCCGCCGCGCCACCACGGAGGAAGAGTTTTTCACCATCTGCCGAGAGCACCTGGATCGTGACGAAGCCGTGCCCGCACGTCCGCCGGTGGATTCCAGCGTGTTCTGTGGCTTTGATGCGCTGGGATAGGCCCGCATTCGGGCTCGCAGGCGCGTCAGGGGGATTCGGCCTCTTCCTCCGCCGTGCGCTCCACGAAGCGCATGGCGTAGTCGATGAAGCGCAGGGGCACATCGTCGGTGGGGCCGTTGCGGTTTTTCGCCAAAATCAGCACCGCATGGCCCTTCTTGCGCGCTTCCGTCTCCTCATCGCCCACTTCCATCTTTGCCCCGGCGTAGTCCTCGCGCGTCAGCAGGCCCACCAAGTCTGCATCTTGTTCGATGGAACCAGACTCCCGCAGGTCAGACAGCACCGGGCGCTGCCCCTTGCGGCTTTCCACCGCACGGTTGAGCTGGGCCAGCACGATGATGGGGATGTTCAGCTCTTTGGCGATGCCCTTGATGCCCGCAGAGATTTCCGCAATCTCAATCTGGCGGTTGTCCTTCGCGCGCTTGCTATTGCTCGTCACGAGCTGGAGGTAATCGATCATGATGGCCTGAATGTTGTGCTGCTTCTTCAGGCGGCGCGCCTTCGCCCGCATCTCCATCACATCCAGGCCGGGCGTGTCATCGATGAAGATCTGTGCCCGCTGGAGGTCCCGCGTGGCCTTCGCCAGAGCATCCTGCTGGGCACGGGAGAGCAGCCCACGGGAAAGCTCCTGCATGGAAAGCTGAGCACGCGAGACCAGCAGACGGCGCACCAGCATCGTAGCACTCATTTCCAGGCTAAACACTGCCGAAGGATGGCCGCAGTCCACAGAGATGTGCTCAATGAGATTCATCGCCAGCGAGGTCTTGCCCATGGAGGGGCGGGCCGCGATGACAAACATCTCAGAGCCCTGGAGGCCATTGCTCAGCCTGTCCAACACACTGTAACCCGTGGACAGCCCGCGTAGCTGCCCAGGATGCTCCAGCATATACTGGATATTGTCCAGCGCCTCCGCCACATGCACGGAGAGCGTCTTCATGTTGTCCTGCTTGCCGGTGGACTCCCGCACAGAAAGCACGCGCTGTTCCGCCTGATCCACCAGCGTGCTCACATCCCCATCGATCTGATCTTTGCCAAACTCATAGGCACTGTGGATGTTGTAGGAGCAGGCGTGGATGAGCTGGCGCAGCAGGTGCTTATCCAGCACCACCTTCTTGTAGTGCTCATAGTGCGCCGGGCTAGGCACAAAGGTAAAAAGCTCCGTGATGGCCGCCGGGCCGCCTACCTTGTCCAGCAGGTTTTGATCCCGCAACACATTGGTCAACATCACGGGATCGATGGGCAGGTTCTTATCATAAAACTCCAGCAGCTTCTCATAGATGGTGCGGTTGGCCTCAAAGTAAAAAGCCAGCGCTGGCAGGGTGATGCGGCTCTCCGCCAGCCGCTCATTCGGGTCTTGCAGCAGGCTGGAGATGACACCCTTTTCCGCCTCGTCGGAAAAGGGCAGAGCGCGGTTGATGTTTGCCAGCAGCTCCTCCGTGGTGGGCTCGCCCTTTTTGCGGCCAAAGGGATTGGCCTGCGCGGGCTTTTCGGACTCGCGAGCAGGCAGGTCACCTGGTGCGGATGCGGCAGCGATGAGTTGGGAAGCGGACTCAGCCATGGACTGGAAAGGAGGCACTGGAACGATTGTGAAAACAATGTGAAGAAGTGCCTTTTGCTGGGAACAACCTGCGGACAAGGCGGTTGCTGCGTGGGTAGGTTCCTGCCCCTTCAGCGTGAAGGTTCTCCAGTAGGGCAGGGGGCCATTTTTAGCCTGCCAGATGCAAAGATTCACGCTGAAGCGTGAGCCATGTCGCCATCCCTCAGATTAGCGCTTCACGGCGTCCCAGACCTTGGTGAATTTTGCCAGGTCTGGGCCTAGGTCGCGGATGACTTCACTGCGGGCTTTCACTTCTTCTGGGATGGTGATGGCTGGGTTCCGCAGGAAGGCGGCATCCACTTTGTCCAGAGCAGGGAGGTTGGGGCAGAGGTAGCCTGTCCACTGCATATTTTCTGCGGCCACGGTGGGGTCCAGTAGATGGTTGATGAAGGCATGGGCGAGCTTTTTTTGCGGCGCACGGCTAGGGATGACCATCTCATCACAGCCCATCACGACACCCTCGCGCGGGATGATCAGTTCGACTTGATCGTTTTCTTGAGCCACCTGCCAGAGGTCGCCACTGTAGCCGTGGACGAGCAGAAATTCGCCCGAGTCCAGCCCTGCTTTGTAGCCTTCATTGTCAAACTTGGCGGCTTGTGCCTTCCAGCGCAGGAGCAGTTCCTGAGCAGCGGCCAGGTGGGCATCATCGGTGCTGTTGATGCTGTGGCCCAGTGCCTTGAGGGCGGCACCGATGGTCTCACGCATGTCATCCAGTAGGGTCAGACGCTTTGCGCCCTCTGGCCGCAGGAGGAGGGACCAGGATGCCTCCGCCGTGGGCACTTTTCCCCGGCGCGCGGCCAGGATGCTGTAGCCGACGGTGTAGGGCACGCTGTGGCGCATGGTGCGGTCGCTGATCTTGTCCAGCACGGCAGGGTCCAGATGGGCAAGATTGGGCAGGCTAGCGTGGTCCAGGGGGGCTAGAATGCCCTCGCGCTCCATGAGGGGGATGATGTAGCTGGTGGGAAAGATGAGGTCGTAGCCGCTAGCACCTGCCTTGAGCTTGGCGTGCATGGCTTCGTTGGAGTCAAAGGTGTCCACGACGACACGGCAGGCGTGCTTTTTCTCAAAGGACTCCAGCGCCTGCGGGCTGATGTAATCCGCCCAGGTGTAGATGTGGAGGGTATCAGCCGCGTGGGTCTGGATGGCGGCGAAGAGCAGGGCGATGAGGCAGCGTATCATGGCGTCAGCGACGGTGGGCGGTGAAGCGGGTGCAGATGCCTCCACCTTCGACGACGGCGGGCAGTTGCTCGGCCTGGCGGCCGCTGGCGATGATGCACTGCACGCCAGCATTCACGGCGTCTTGCACGGCGCGGAGCTTGGAGATCATGCCGCCGGTGCCGAGGGCGGTCTTTTCCTCCTGGGCATGGTGAATGACGGCCTCAATGTCCTCCACGAGCGGGATTGGCCCCTCTTCAGGTCGGTGCATGTCACGCAGGAGGCCGGGCGCGCTGGTCAGGAGGATGAGCAAGTCAGCCCCCCAGAGTGTGGCGATGCGGGAGGAGAGCTTGTCATTGTCTCCAAAGCGCAATTCCTCAATGGCGACGCTGTCGTTTTCATTGATGACGGGGACGATTTGGGGGAAATCCAGCAGACGCTGCAGGGTGGCCCGGACGCGGCTCGCGCGCTCTTCCTGGGCAAGATCCTCATGGGTGACCAGCAACTGGGCGACATGCAGGCCATGGTCGCGCAAGAGGTTCTCATAGGCGTGCATGAGGTGCGTCTGCCCGACGGCGGCCAGCGCCTGGAGGGTGGTCATGTCAGAGGGGCGGATGGTGAAGGCGAGCGGTTTCAGCCCAGAGGCGACCGCGCCACTGCTGACGACGACGACGCTGTGCCCGGCCTGTTTGATCAGCGCCACGGCCTCGACGAGTTTGCGCAGTTGCACGGGATCGGGCTCAGGCGTTTTGAGCTTGGTCAGGATGCCGGAGCCGAATTTCAGGACGATGCGCTTGCTGCGGGTGGACATGGGTAGGGATGGCAGCAAAAGGGCAGCGTGGGCAGGAAGTCAAGCCAGCGGCGCAGTGGCTCAGGCACCAAGCTGCCGAGCCCACTCGATGGCGCGCAACATGCCGGTGGCCTTGTTCACCGTCTCTTGATATTCCGCAGCCGGGTCAGAGTCGGCCACGACTCCAGCGCCAGCCTGTACATAGGCCATGCCGTCCTTAACCACGCAGGTGCGCAGGGCGATGCAAGAATCTAGGCTGCCATCAAAGCTGTAGTAGCCCACGGCACCGGCATAGGCGCAGCGTTTGCTTTTTTCTACCTCGTTGATGATCTCCATGGCGCGCACCTTGGGGCTGCCGCTGACGGTGCCTGCGGGGAAGGTGGCGCGCATGACATCGTAAGCACTTTTGTCCGCCCGCAGCTCGCCCTCGACGTTGCTGACGATGTGCATGACGTGACTGTAGCGCTCGATAATCATCAGGTCGGTGACCTTGACGGTGCCGTATTCGGCCACGCGGCCGACGTCATTGCGGGCTAGATCCACCAGCATGATGTGCTCAGCACGCTCTTTGGGATCGGCCAGGAGTTCAGCGGCCAGGGCATCGTCTTCGGCCTTGGTTTTGCCCCTCCAGCGGGTGCCTGCGATGGGGCGGATTTCGATCTTTCCGTCGAGGCACTTCACATGCACCTCAGGTGAGCTGCCGACGAGGGAAAAGCCGGAGGGCAGGTCCAGGCAGAACATGTAAGGCGAGGGGTTGACATGCCGCAGGGCGCGGAAGAGGTCGATCGTGGAGCCGCAGTAGGGCGTCTCAAAGCGCTGGGAGGGCACGCCTTGGAAGATGTCACCGGCACCGATGTATTCTTTCATCTTGCGGACCATGGCCTCGTATTCGGCGCGGGTCGTGTTGCTGACGGGCGGCGGGAGCTGGTCATTTTTCACCGGAGCGAAGGTCTGGAGAGGCTTCACCGCCAGGGGCTGGGAGAGTTTTTCGATGAGGGTCTGGATCTGAGCCCGCGCCCAGGCGTAGGCGTCTTGGAGGGTGGCGTGCTCCTCGGTGTGCACATTGGCCACCAGCATCAGGCGGCGGGTGCGATGGTCAAAGATCAGCACGGTATCCGTGAGCATGAAGACCATGTCAGGTAGGCCCAGTTCGTCCTTGGGGGGCGGGGGCAGCGTCGGCTCAAAAAAGCGCACCATGTCATAGGCCAGGTAGCCCACCGCGCCGCCGTGAAAGACCGGCACCGGCGGGGGGCCAGCGGGCTGATACGGCTGCATGATGAGGCGCAGCTCCTCTAGGGGATCAGTGCTGGTGGTGTAGCAGCGCACCTGCCCGCGCTCTTCCACCTGAATCTCCCGCCCCCTGGCGGTAAAAATCAGACGCGGAGAGCTGCCCAGCAGGGAATAGCGTCCTGAGTGCTGTGTCAGCTCTGCGGACTCCAAAAGGAAAGCGCAGCGCCCATCGTGGATTTTTTGAAACGCGGAAAGTGGCGTCTCATAATCTGCCGCCAGCTCTGCCACCACCGGCACCAGGTTCCCCTGCGTAGCGAGGGCGCTGAAGGCATCAAAATCTGGCTGGAGATGGAGCGGAGGCATGGCAGGGCAGGGCAGGGCAGGAAAGAGGGCGCGGAGAGTGGATGCGAATGCAGCCCCCGGCAAGCGGCAGGCCAGACTGGGAAGCAGCCACGGCCAAGAAAGCAAGCAAGGCGTGCTTTCGGGATTGTGGAATGCGCGCATCTGGCGAGGATTCTGCCTTTCTGGAATTTTGCTTCATGGGCATGACAAAGACACGGTGGTTCATCGCTGCGGGGTGCCTGCTGGCCTTTTGGCTGGCAGCCGCGCTGTGGTTGGCTCCAGCCCTGGAGCACGCCCTGGCCGGGGCAGGGCAGCAGGCGCTGCAAGAGCTATCCACAGGCTACGAAGCACCGAGCCTCCATGTCTCTGGTCAGCAGATCCAGGTCAGTGGGCGGGTGCGTAGCAGCCTGCAAAAAGCCAAAGTGCTCGACGCCCTGCGCACCCAGGTGCGTGTGCCAGGGAGGCTAGGCGCGGCGCTCAACCCGGTGCAGACGCTGGCAGATGGCCTGGAGGTCGTGCCTTACCCTCCAGGGTGGCTTTTCATCGCCGCCCACGGCCCACGCGGGCGGCTGCTCGGCCAGGCGGCGACGCCTGAAGAAGCGCGTGACCTCGCCACCCAGCTCAGCATGGCCTGGAGCCGCATCGGCGGCTACCTCGACCCCCAAGTGCAGGCAGATCCAGCGCGGCACGATGAGGCACCGGACGTGACGGCCACGCTCGCTCAGCCACCCCTGCCACGGCAGGATGCGGGCGGAGACAGCGCCCAGGCCCAGATCGCCCGCATTGGCGGTCCCTGGCAGCGCCTCATCGTGGATGCCACGGATGAGGTGCTGCACGCCCAAGTCCTCGCCCTCGGCATCGACGATGCGATCTGGCGTGAAACGCTACTGCCCCAGATCGGCCATCTGCGCCGCTATCAGGCGGAGCAGCGCCAACTGGCCCAAGAAGCAGAGCGCCAATCGCGCCTGCCACCCCCGCACGTCTTCCTGGCCACACGGCAGGGCAAGCTGCTCGCACGCGGGGAGGTGGCGACTCTTGCCCTCAAGCGCAGCCTTTTGAATGCCCTCATCGAGGCTTTCCCCGCCTGGCGCGTCCTGGATGACCTGCGGGTAAATGCCCAGCGTCGCTCGGTGGGGGACTTTGCACCGCTGGCCGCCCTGGACCTGCCAGAGACCCCGTCTGCCAGCCCCACTGCCAAGACCCTCCACCTTGGCATCTCCGGCCTGCCTTGGCAGCCCCTCGATCACGAGACCGCCGCAGATACCCAGCCCTGGCAGCCCCACCTCCCCAAAGACCTCCCCTCCGCTCTGCTCCAGGAGGATGGGAAAATGGTCATCGGCTGGCTCCAGGGGGGCACCCAGGGCATCCCCACGCTCCCCGCACGGCCCCAGCCCAGCTTTCTCACCCTCACCCTCCTGCCGGATAAAGTCATCCTCGCCGGACAAGTGGCCGAGGAAAATATCCGCACCCAGATCATCGACGCCCTGCACCGCAAATACGCAGGCCGCGCCCTCGTCCTCAGTGAAGGGCTGCTCGCCCGCGGCACCTGCGAGCCCTCACCAGAGATCCAGCACACCCTGCTCAGCCTGCCAGATCTGCCCCTGCCCACCAGCATGGGCGCGCTCGCCTTTGCCCGGCCCGGTGCCGTCTGGACTACCCGCCCCGCAAGCGGCCAGATCATCCAGCCTGGCGTCATCGCTAGCAGCGGCCTCCTTCCTGCCGACTTCCCCGCCGCCATGGCAGAGGACACCTTCCTCGATAGCTTTGACCACCTGCGCCATCACTGGAAAAACCTCTCCGCCCAGGGCGCGCAGGCGGCTGACCGCTGATCTCCCTCTATGCAAGGATTCCTCTGGCTCATCACCCAAATGGCCCTGCTGCTCACCGCTGCAGCCTTCCTCTTCTTTTGGCTAGGCTGGCGCTGGGGTAGCCGCCGCGCGCCCTCGGTCCCTAGCGCCGAGGTAGCGCCGCCCGCCGCAGACATCCCAGCGCCCCCTGCCGCATCCCAGCCTCCTGAGGAACAAGAGGCCACCAAGCGCCTGCGCACCCAGTTAGAGGAGGCAGAGCACCACCGCCGTAACCTGGAAAAAGAGCTCATTCGCGTCCATGAAGAACTCAAAACCGCGCGCCAAGATGCCGCCCAAGACAAGCAAAATGCCCAGGCCGCTAAGGCAGAAGCAGCACGCCTTTCGACGGAGCTGACCCAGCTCCAACGCCAAAACAAGAGCCTGGAGAAACAGCTAGCCACCGCCCAGTCCGCAGCCACCGCCAGCGGAGCCACCCCCTCTGCGCCAACAGCCCCACCGAGAGCCCCACGCGCCAAGAAAAACTCCCCCAGCCCCAAGCCCAAAGCCGCAGCCCCACTCGATGCCACGGCCACCCTCGAGCGCATCGTCACCAGTCTCCAGGCCAAGCAGCAACTCCTCACCGCCCTCCAGCAAGAGCATGAAGACTGGCAGCGCCGTCTCAACACCCTACGCGCCTCTGGCAAAGATGCCCCAGGGCTCGACCTCGCGCGCAAGAGCCTAGAGCGTGTGCAGCAGCAGATGACTGAAACGCAGACCAGCCTCAGCCACCTCCAGCAGCAGCAGGCGGCCCTTCAGCGCAGCCTCCAGACCGCTGCCACGCTCAGCCATGAAGATGATCTCACCCGCATCAAAGGCATCAAGGCCGTCCTGCACAGCCAGCTCCGCAGCCTCGGCATCAAGACCTTTCAGCAAATCGCATCCTGGACCGAGGAGGATACCCAAGCCTTTGGCAGATTGCTCGGCTTCAAAGACCGCGCCAAACGAGACGCCTGGGTCAGCCAAGCCCGCCAACTCGCAGAACAAACCGAACATCCCAGCTAGCACACCGCGCTGCATCAAGTTTGGTGAAATCCAGTAGGCACAGTGCATCGTCTGTATGTCATCCCGCCCCCATTCACCCGATCAAGGGCCTCCAGGCGCGGCCTTTCTGACCACACGCTGGAGCCGCGTGATGCTGGCCGGGCAGGACGCGGCGGCGGACTCCGCGCGGGAGGCGCTGGCGGCGTTGTGCCGGGACTACTGGTATCCGCTCTACGCTTACTGCCGCCGGCAGGGGTTGGACATGCATGACGCGCAGGATGCCACCCAAGGCTTCTTCAACCATCTGCTGGAGGCGGGCACGCTCCAGCGCGCGCGGGCGGAGCAGGGGCGCTTCCGCACCTTTTTGCTCGGCTCCCTGAGGCACTTCCTGGCCAATGAGCGCCGCCATCAAAACGCCGCCAAACGCGGTGGCGGGGCGCTGGTTTCCTTCGATGAAATGGCCGCCGAGCAGCGCTTCTCCAGCGAGCCGGCGGACGCGGCCACGCCGGAGAGCTTGTTTGAGAGGAGCTGGGCCTTTGCCCTCATCGAGCGCGTCTTCCACCGTCTGGAGGCCGAGTATGTGGCGGCGGAAAAAGCGGCCCTTTTCACGGCCCTGCGCCCGCTGCTGACCGCCGAGTCCGCACGCCCCGGCCATGAGGCGCTGGCCGCCGGCCTGGGCATGAGCACCGCTGCCGTGGGCACGGCGGTCTTCCGCATGAGGCGGCGCTACGGTGAACTGATGCGGTACGAGATCGCTCAGACGGTGACCTCCCCCGCCGAGGTGGAGGAGGAAATCGCCCATCTCATTCGCGTGGTCGCCCGGGGGTGAGAGGCACCGGCGGCCCCCCCTGGCCCTTGGACTGCGGCAGCCTGCTGCCGGCAGTGCGCTTTCTTCGCGAAAAAGTCGTCCTCTTTCGAAGCGTGGGCCAGCAGGCGACTGCACTCCACAACAGAAAAACTTTGTCAAGAACACGCCCCTGTAGGTGAGGTACATGGAGCCTATCCCGTCCATGCCCGCCGAAGCCAACGCCCCGCCCGTCTCCAGCACCTGTGCTGGCTGCGGAGCGGCCATGCCGCCTGATGCGCCCCTGGGGCAGTGTCCGCGCTGCCTGCTGGGCTTTGCTTCCGGCCTGGGGCTGGAGGCTGGATTGGGGCCGGGTGAGGAGGTTTTGCTAAATGCCGGGCAGACTCGCCTTTTTGGCGACTACGAGCTGCTGGAAGAGGTGGCGCGCGGCGGCATGGGCGTGGTCTTCCGCGCCCGCCACGCAGCGCTGGGGCGCGAGGTGGCGCTGAAAATGCTGGCCGCTGGCGAACTGGCCGCACCGGAGGCGGTGCAGCGCTTCCGTACCGAGGCCACCGCCGCCGCCCGGCTGGAGCACCCGCACATCGTGCCCGTGTTTGAAGTCGGAGAGCACGACCTGCGGCACTTCTTTACCATGCGCTTCGTGCCCGGCGGGCGCAACGTGGCCGACTGGGCACGCGCCCTGCCGCCTGCTGGCCGCGCCCGCGCCATCGCCGCCATGATGGCGCGCATCGCCCGCGCGCTGGACTACGCCCATGAGCGCGGCGTGCTGCACCGGGATCTGAAGCCCTCCAACATCCTCGTGGATCCGCAGGAGGAGCCACAGCTCACCGACTTCGGCCTGGCCCGCCTGATGCGGGAGGCGGACAGCGCCGTCACCCTCACCCGCCAGATCCTCGGCAGCCCCAGCTACATGGCGCCCGAGCAGGCGGAGGGCCGCCGCGCGGATGAGACCACCGCCACCGATGTCCACGGCCTGGGCGCGGTGCTTTACGAGATGCTCTCCGGCGCGCCGCCCTTCCTGGCGGAGACCCCTTTTGCCA
>JAIWOJ010000549.1 GCA_020216965.1 Prosthecobacter sp. | reverse complement strand
CGGCTGGAGAGGCGACGCAAGACGGTGCGGCTGCCGGTGCTTTGGAATTTGCCATGCGCGGCCACGGTGCCCTCGCGGAGGGCGCGGATCATGGCGATGCGCTCGTCGTCACTGGGCTGGTCAGCCTTCTTCGGCGGCATTTCCTTCAGCGTGAGCTGATCGATGATGTCGCGGGCATCGATGAGCTCGTTCACCGACTTCAGCGGCAGCGTGAACTGGTCAAAGGCGCGGTCGCCCTTCTGCACATCGGCGTCATGGCACTCCAGGCAGTATTTGCCGAGGAACTGCTGGACGAGTTTTGGCGCATCATCCGCAGCTTGGATGAAAGCTAGATTTAGGGCAATGTAGGCAAGAAGACGAATCGAATGGAATCGCATGGGGGGATGTTTCGCCTCTAGAAGACGATTCGATAAGCCGATTTCTGGCATCTGGCAAAAGTGAACTTGGTCACGCCTGCTTTCTCTCACCGACTTCTGTGATTTTTGACTCTAGGTCATGGTTTCTAGCTCTTCCGCTGCCTTTTCCCAAGCGGCGGTTTCGAGGGCAATTTTAGGCTCTAGCTGCTCCAGCTCCTCACTCAGGGTGCGGAATTTCGCGGCATCCGCGTAGGTGGCGCTATCTTGGAGGATCTCGACGAGTTCTAGCTTGCGCTTTTCCAGAGCGGCGAGGGTCTGCTCGATGGCGGCTATCTTGTGCTCTAGCTCCTTGCGGGCTCTACTGCGGGCGTTGCGGGCCTCGGCCTCGGCGCGTTTTTGTTCTTTGGTTTTGGCTCCTGGGCTGGCGCTGGCTTTGCTGATTTCAGCGGCACGGGGACTTGGGGGCTGGCCGTTTGTCAGGCTGGCGGTGAGGGCTTCACGCGCGGAGGATGCTTTGGTTTTGTCTAAATAATACTGGTAATCCCCGGCGTAGGGGGTGAGCACGCCTGCGGCGATGTGCAGGACGGTGCGGGCCATGGCGCGGATGAAATGCACGTCATGGCTGATGAAGACGAGCGTGCCCTCGTAGTCCTCCAGCGCGGAGATGAGGGCATCAATGCTGCCCATATCGAGGTGGGTGGTGGGCTCGTCCATCAGCAGGAGATTCGGCGGGTCCAAAAGCAGGCGAACGAGGGCGAGGCGGCTTTTTTCCCCACCGCTGAGCACGCCGACGGGCTTGAAGACATCATCGCCATGAAAAAGGAAGCTGCCGAGCAGGGTGCGGGCGAGCTGCTCGCCTGGACGGCTGGGCAGGTCCATGGCGGACTGGAGGACGGTGTGCCGCATGTTGAGCACATCGCCGCGATATTGGGCAAAGTAGCCGGGTTTGACGTTGTGGCCTAGCTCACGCTTGCCTGACTGCGGGGTCAGCACGCCAGCCAGTAGTTTTAACAGAGTGGACTTCCCTGCCCCGTTGGGCCCCACGAGGACAAGGCGCTGGCCGCGCTCGACCTCGAAGTCCAGCCCATCATAGACGGGCGTCTGACCATAGCCAAAGCTCACGTTCTTTAGCGTCAGCACGCGCTGGCCACTGCGCGGGGGCTGGGGAAAGCGGAACTTCACCTGCTTGGCGGCGGCCTGGGGCGCATCCACGCGCTCCATGCGGTCGATCATTTTCAGCTTATCCTGGGCGCGAGAGGCAAAATTGGCCTTGGCCTTGAAGCGGTCAGCCCACTGCTGAAGCTTGGCGATCTCTCGCTGCTGGTTTTCATAGGCAGACTGCATCTGCTCTTCACGCGCGGCTTTTTCCCGCAGGTAGTCATCGTAGTTGCCCCGGTAACGGACGACCTTGCTGTGGGCGATCTCAAGAATGGTATCGCACAGTGCATTGAGGAACTCACGGTCGTGAGAGATCATCAAAATGGCACCTGGATAGGTGGTGAGATATTCCTGGAACCAGAGGAGCGACTCCAGGTCCAGGTGGTTCGTCGGCTCATCGAGCAAGAGCAGGTCGGGCTCTTGGACGAGCAAGCGGGCGAGGTGGGCACGCATGACCCAGCCGCCGCTGAGGGTGCGGGCATTGCGCTCAAAGTCGCTCTCCCGGAAGGCGAGCCCCTTGAGAATGCGCTTGGCCTTAGGCTCCACCTCCCAGCGATGGTGCTCATCGGCATGACCTGTCGCAAGCTGGAGGACGGTCACATCATCCACGGGGGCGCTTTCCTGGGGCAGAAAGCCAAAATTCAGCCCTTTTTCCAGGGTTACCTGCCCCTCGTCCGGCGTGGACTCGCGCAGCAAAAGGGAGAAAAGCGTGGACTTGCCAGCTCCGTTGGGGCCGATCAGGCCGATCTTTTCGCCGCGGTTGATGTGAAAGGACACACCACTGAAGAGAGTGCGGCCGGCGTAGGTTTTGCTGACATTGTGGACGGAAAGCATGGAGGCGGTGCGCGCTTGATGGCGCAAGAGCCGGGCTTAGCCAAGCACTTGCCGTAGAAAGGCTAGGATCGTGCCCGCCGTGCCCAGCCAGCAGCGGCCCAGCTCCACTAGCTCATGCCCTGGGGAGGGCGAGGCTGCCAAGTAGAGCAAGGCGAGGAGCAGCACATTGATCAGAAAAATCAGCGACATCGAGAAGAACTCGCCA
>JAIWOJ010000548.1 GCA_020216965.1 Prosthecobacter sp. | reverse complement strand
CCGTAACCTACCTTGAGTCCGTGTTTGGCGACCTCCAGATTGAGGCTCTCTCCCCGCGTTTCATGGCGGCGGTGAGCGACCTTTCCACGCACCAGACGCATTTCCTCACCCAGGGCTCCCTAGCCAGGGCCATGGTGGCCAGTTGCTGCGTGCCCACGATTTTCCAGCCGCTGCGCCATGCGGGCATGGACTGCTTTGACGGCGGCGTGGCACATGAGACGCCCATCGATCCGTGGTTTGAGGATCCAGAGATCGATACCATCGTGCTGCACCGCGTGAGCCATCCTAGCGGTGAGGCACCGACCTGGGTGCCTTTCAATTTGATCCAGCTCACGGCGGAGGCCCACGCCTGCGCTAGCGAGCAACTGCTGCAATATCGCCTGCGCCTGGCACAGATGCACGGCAAGCGCGTCCTGATCGCCCACACCCGGCACGCGCGCCCGGCGCTGTTTTCTGGTGCACAGATGGCCTCCTTTTATGAGGCCGGTGCAGCCAGCGCGGCGGAGTTTTATCAAACCGCGCTGGCCGGGCGGTGATGCATCACTTCACCACGGGGGTGAGCACCATGTTGCGGTAGTCCACGTTGGTGTGGTCGCCCTGGAGGTAGATGGGGCCGGGCTTGAACTCATCGCTGGTCATCGCGCCGCCGGTGCAGCCGAGCACGGGCTGGTTGTCGATGATGGTCTTGCCATTGAGGATGACGGTGAGGTGGCGGTCCACGAGGGTGATGTCTAGCGTCTGCCATTCGCCGATGGGCTTTTCTGCCGCTACGCTAGGGGTGATGCGGCTGTAAAGCGCGCCCATGTGGTGGGAGTCCAGTGGCTTGCCGTAGCTCTCCATGATCTGCACCTCATAGATGCCGCGCAGGTAGATGCCGCTGTTGCTGCCTTCCTGTGTGCGCACCTCGGGCTTGAGGTTGAAGTCTTCAAATTCAGCATCGGTGCGCAGGTTGCCAAAGTGCTTGTCCTTCTCCTTCACCACGCGGTTTTGCAGCACGCCATCGACGACGCTCCAGCCATTGTCAGCGCCTTCTTTCAGCAGTCGCCAGCCGGTGAGGTCCTTGCCATTGAGGAGCTGGATGGGCTCGCCAAACTTGACCTTGCTGAGGTCGGGACGCGGAGGCAGGGGAGGGATGCGCTTGCCGGTGAATTCGGCGGGCTTGCCGATCTCCTTGCCCTCGGCGTTTTTCTTCGCGGTGATGCCGCTGAGGGCGTCGCCGTTCGCCTTGAAGGTCAGCGTCTCGGTGGTGACCTTGCCTTCCTTGTTCTTGTTCACGCGGGTGACGATGAGGGAGTCGCCCTCCAGCCTGGTGCTTGCCGTGGGCACCACGCTGCCGCCGCCCCAGAGGATGCTGGAGCTGAGCGCGCCGTCTTTTTCCTCCACGCCCAGCCAGCCCGCGCCGCCTCCAGGGATGGTCAGCGCCCAGCGGCCGGTGAAGACAGATTCAGCCTGGGACAGGCCGGTGAAGGAGAGGGCGAGCAGCGCGCCGAGGGCATGGATGCGGTTCATGGTGATTTTCAATGGGGGCTAAGGAACGCAGTGGGAGCGCGCTTTATCTCACGCCAAGCACGGCGTGGCAAGCGCACCGGCTTGACACCTTCACCGGACCGCGTTTCCAGGGAGCCGCATGTCCCTCGCCTCCGCCCTTTACCCCGCGCTGAAACCCTGGCTTTTCAAAATGGACGCCGAGCGCGCGCATGAGTGGACCACGCGCATGATGCGCCTCACCCACGCGCTAGGGCTGCTGCGGCCGGACGCGCTGCCACCCATGAAAGCGGTGGACTGCCTGGGGCTGCGCTTTCCGAACGTGCTCGGCCTGGCGGCGGGCATGGACAAGTCCGCCTCCGCCGTGGAGGCCTGGGCATCGCTCGGCTTCGGCTTTGTGGAGGTGGGCACGCTGACGCCGCGCCCGCAGCCTGGGAACCCCAAGCCGCGCCTCTTCCGCCTGCCGGAGCATGAGGCACTGATCAACCGCATGGGCTTTAACAACCCCGGCATCCACGCCGCCGTGCGCAGGCTGGCAAAGCGGCGCACGCAGGCCGTGGTGGGCGTGAACATCGGCAAGAACTTTGACACGCCGAACGAAAAGGCGGTGGATGACTACCTGGCCTGCCTCAAGGCCGCCTACCCTGTGGCCGACTACATCGCGGTGAACATTTCCTCCCCAAACACTAAGGGCCTGCGTGACCTACAGGCAGAGGAAAGCATCCGCCTACTGCTGGCCGCGCTGAAGAAAGAGCAGGCCGCCCAGGAAAAGCAGCATGGGAAAAAAGTGCCCGTGCTGGTGAAGATCGCCCCGGACCTGGACGGCGCACAGATCGAGGCGCTGGCGCGTGTCTTCAACGAGCTGGCCGTGGATGGCATCATCGCCACAAACACCACCATCAGCCGCGAGGCCGTGGCCGGCCATGCCCTGGAAAAAGAGGCGGGCGGCCTCAGCGGCGCGCCGGTGCGGGAGCGCTCCACGCTGGTCATCCAGGCCTTTCGCATGTTGCTGGCGGAAAAGGTGCCCATCATCGGCGTGGGTGGCATCCTCAGCGGCGCGGATGCGGAG
>JAIWOJ010000547.1 GCA_020216965.1 Prosthecobacter sp. | reverse complement strand
AGAGCACGATCAATGCGCTAGCAACAAACATGGCTATAGCGAGAGATAGGGGGACATAGAAAAACAATGTGCGACCACAGTGCCATGCATGTGGAAACCCTGACACGAAGTAACTTAGTATGCCGCCCAGAACTGTGAGGAAGCCGACAACAAAAGAAACACGATCTCTAATCTTGTCTGTGCACTCACGCTGGAACTGATGCTCCTGCTTGTAGTGCTCAAAAAGAAAATTGTTAAAGTCTGCAGACATGTTTGGGCCAAAGATACTTGGTTCTGATTAACACGCTATTTTTTCTCAAATTTAGATGCCAGCATTTTCTGCAATTTAGTTGAGTGACAACTGTGATTTTGTTTCACTCAGCCAGCAAATCCATCCTCCCTCAACGTCAGCAACTCATCAAACACAGCACTGAGTTCATCTCCCTCAATCTGCTTTTCGGTGAGTAGTTCGCGGAACCAGCCGCGTGGGTGGCTGCTCTGAGCTGCATGGGCTGAAACTTGAAGAGCTTCAGCTTGCCGTCATGGCTTCCTTTGCCAGAAGCAGTTCGTGCTGGCGCTGGGCGGACCGACCGTTGTCCAGTAGGGCAGACCCGCTTAGCTGCCCGCATTCTCGCTCAGACCGGCTACCGCTTTTCCTGAGGGCAGGAATGCCCTTGTTCCTTGGAAAAGCGGGTGCCGGGTTTGGGCATGTTTGGTGCACTCGATCACTCACGGTGCGCCGAGGGTGACGCGGCCGCTTTCGGGATCAAGGTCGTTGACGCGGTTGCTGAAGAAGAAGCCATAGCCACCTTTGGAGCTGCCTTTTTGCAGGATGATGCCGCGGTAGGCGGGCTTCACCCTGGGGTTGGGGCTGGTCCAGTTGGGCGTGAATGTGCCGCTGAAGAATCCGGTATTGGGCACGGGCACCAGGGTGAACTCGGGGTTCGTGGCTGGTATTTTCTCCACGACGTTGCCCACGATGTTGAGGGCGCGGATCTCGTTGTCAAAGACCAGCTTGCCCTGCGTCATGAGGATCTCTGCATTGCCATTCACGGGATGTGGCGCGCTTAGGCCCAGGCTAGCCTGCACGCTGCGGCTGCGGTCATAGAGGGCTCCCACGGCATCGACCACGATGCCTTGGGGCCACCCGGCGGTGTAGCGCTGGGTGGCGCTGATTTCGGCTGGATTGCCCACCACGCGCTGCACGACGGCAGGGCGGAACCAGGTGAGGTCGCTGCCGGTGATGTCGCTATTGGCCTGGGTGGTGTCCAGTTGGAGCAGGCCGCTGAGGCTGCTCTGGGCCAGGGTGATGGCATTGTCCACCGTGGTGCCTGGGGTGCGCAGACGGGCAAAGACGGGCAGGACGCCACCCTCAACGACCACGGTGGAGGCGGTGATGCCTGTGCCATCCGCCAGCACGCCGACCAAGGTGGCGGTGCCGTGGGGATCAAGCACAAGGGAGGCGTGGCCGTCGCCCTGTGGGTAGCTGGAGAGCGGTAGGGCGGGGGATTGTGCCTTCGAGGGTAGCGCGATCGTGAGGTAGGCGCGGTTCGCGACAGGGGCGGTTGCGGGCAGGCGGTCATTAAGCAGGGCCGCTGGCAGCGGATTGGCCGCGCTGTGGGCGGCGCGTGCGAGGGTGCCGGTGCTGACCAGAGCACCCGCGCTGACCTGGGCCTGGAAATTGCCGCCGCTGAAGGTGAGCGTGAGGCTGCGGCTGCCTGCGCTGAAGAGCAGCGTCGGTGTGTAGGTGGGCAGGAACTGCACCCCTCCCGAGCCCAGGACGAGGGCGCTGAAAGGCTGGCTCACACCGTGGATCGTCACGCGCCCGCTGAGGGTGCCCGTGGCGGGCACCAGGGTGGCGGTGACGTGGCCGTAGGTGGCATTGCTGGTAGGGGTGCCCGTTTGCGGTCTCAGCAGCCCAGCAAAGACGTTGCATGCCCCGGTAGTGGAGAGGAGCGGATTCACGACAAACACGGCCTCTGCCGCCACATCCTGGGCAGGCATGGTAAAGCTAAGCACGGGACCGGCCACGGTCGCGCCTGTCGGCATGGCCGCCCAGTGGCTGAAGAGATACCCTGGCCGCGGCAGAGCCTGGAGCCTCACCGGCCTGCCTGGCAGCACGGCGTAGTCACGCGGGCTGGCATGGGGCACTAGCGGCAGCGCGGTCGTGGCCGCCGGGGTGCTGGCCACATTCACCTGGCCTACCAGATCGAGAGGCACGCCGGAGGGGCCGACACGGCGCACGGCCAAGGCTTGGCGCTGGATGAAGGTGAAGCTACGCACCACGCTGATGAAGTTACCCGCCAAGTCATAGGCGCTGACCATGAGCGTAGTGAGGCCCACCCGCGGTGTGATGGAAAGGCTCCAGGGGACGGCTGTGGGCACCACGCTGCTGCCCAGCACCGCGCGCACAGGCGCACCGCCATTGAGCACCACCTCCACACGATCAATGCCGCCCACATCCCCAGCCGTGCCCGTGACGAGGTAGGGGGAGGTGGTGCTGACGGTCATGCCAGGGACTGCGGGTGCCGTGATGGCCAGGCCAGGCCGGAGGTTGTCCACACCGATTAGGCGTATTTCCGC
>JAIWOJ010000546.1 GCA_020216965.1 Prosthecobacter sp. | reverse complement strand
TGGATGCTGCGGCTGAGGCGATCAAAAAAGGCGTCCAGGTGGGTGGTCACCGGGCCGGAGCCGACGTGGCAGCGGCCGCTGGCGCTGTGGTCGATGCTGGGCGGCAAGGAATGCAGCAGGGCGGTCTAGATGCAGCCGCCGCCATGAAGGCCACCCGTGGCCTCAGCGCGCAGGCAGGCGGAGGCAATCCGCTGGATGTCGCCAAAAAGGGGGTAGAAATCGGTGGGCACCGAGCTGCGGGAGCCGCTGTGGAGGCCGCAGGAGCTGCCGTAGATGCTGCAAAACAAGGCGGCATCCAAATCGGCGGGCACCGCGGCCCTGCTGAGCCACAGCAGGCCGCTAAATGGGAGTCTGCCACCCCCACCGCCCTTAAGCAGCAGGGCAACCAAGTCGGCGAGCAAGCACAGCCCGCGATTGGTGACGGCGTTGGCGAGCCCGCGAAGCCCAGCGTGCGTGAGGCCCTCGGAAAGGGAAACATCGGCAAAAACATCGGTGCTCAGATTGGTCAGGCTTTGGGTGGGGAGCATGGGGCACAAATCGGTGCCGCTGTGGGTAAAGCTGCCACCAGCATCGGCAGCAAGGTTCTCAATGCCGCTTTGGACAATTCCCAGGGCATCGGCTCTGGCGTGGGCGGAGCCATCGGAGGCGCGCTCGATGGCGAAAAAGGAGCCAAACAGGGCGCATCCATTGGCGGTGCCGTCGGCAAAGTCGTCGGCTCCACGGTCTCCAGCGTCCGTGACTACCTGGCAGATATGGGCATTGATCTGGGACAAAAACCACAGCCTGGAAAGCAAAGCCATGGGTTGAAATAAGCCCTGCCTCACTGCCATGCCCACGCCGCCGAAAAAAAACAGCAACGGTCGCGATCTCGACCAAGATGGCGATGTGGACCTAGCAGACAATGCCCTCCTGGACCTCAACCGCGACGGACGCATCGATGCCAATGACCGTGAAGGGCAAGACCTAGACAATGATCAAGACATCGATGCGGCCGACCGCAGCCTGAAGGCTGCGGAGCAGCGGGCGAACCAATCCGTCGGTGCATCCCTGGGTTGGCAACGCGGCGGCCAGGGCTGGAACAAGCCAGAAGCTCCGCAGCAGCAGCAAACTCAGGCCAACACACGCCGCGTGTAAAGGCAGGCGCGCCGCCTTCAACAGATTCGTCCGGGACAAGTTAGGGCGCAGTGAGTTACGTTTTTCCCAGATGAGAGCAGCCCGCTGTCCAGATTTTGAGATTCGCCAGGAAGCATGTCACCATGGCGGGGGACGTCTGAACCTAAATTCAGAGATGAGAACCGCAGATGACGCAGAGAACGCAGAGGATGCGTGGGTGAGAAAGGGCGGCTTGTTCACTTGGTCTCTGTCTCGATGGTTTTATCCATCCCTTTGAAAATGAGGTAAATAAGCAGCAACCTGGATTCCCATTTTCTTTTTAGGCTGAATCCGGGATCAACCCGAATGCCAAAGTTCCCGGTGATGCGGGCACTCTTTTCTGCAACTCCGGCGTCCGGGATAAACAGAAAAATACTGTAACGGATCGTGCCAGGAGGGGTTTGAGATGGTAAGATAGCCCTGTTTTTCCTGAAAAATCACCGCGCACCGTCCCCATGAACCCCAGATTTCCCGCGCTTTTGTGTTTCCTTCTTTTCGTCTGCTCCCCTGTTCTGAGAGGTCAGGTCACCTCCGCCATGGTTGGCTTTTTGAAGCTGAATCTCCAGCCTGGCCCGAATTTTATCGGCTTTGCCTTGCTGCCGATGATGGAGGTTCAGAGTACCTTCAACATCTCGGGCACAGATCGCCGTTTGGTGAGCCTTCAGGGCGCTGGCATCACTCTGGCGGACGGCCAGTTTAGCCCAGGCAGTCTGCCTACCCATGCGGTGGAGATCATCAGCCCAGGGGCTGGGCTCGGCTTTACCAGTGTGATTACGGCGACAGCAGCCTCAGGCAACCAACTGACACTGGCCCAAGAGGTGCCTGCTGGGGTATCTGATGGTGCCGTGCTGAAGGTCTGGAAGCTGTGGCGCATTGCTGATGTGTTTGGCGCAGCCAACAGTGCCGGGCTGACCAGTGGGGAGACACCGGGGGAGGCAGACCTGATCCTACTGCCCGATGCGCAAGGGGTGACGCGCAGGTTCTTTTACAGCTCTGGCGGTGCGCAGGGTGTGGGGTGGCGGCAGGTGGGTGGTGATAGCACCAGCAGTGCCGATGTGCCCATCTTGCTTTCTGAGGGCATGGCCATTTTGGCAAAGTCTGCCAAGACCATCCTGGTCATCGGCCAAGTGAAACAAGGAAACACCCAGATTTCCCTACGCACCGGCCACAATTATGTGGCGAACCTCTGCCCTGTGCACGCAGAGGGCTCCACCCTGGGACGCAGGCTAGGTACCTCCGGGCTGGCTGAGGGGCTGACCGGGGGCACCTCCCCGAGTTTGGCGGATTTGGTGCTGCTCTGGAACGGGCGTGGCTATGACCAGTATTATTATTCCACGGGGGGCCTGGCTGGAGCTGGGTGGCGCAAAGTGGGCGCAGGCAATCAAAATCAGGAGACGGTTCCCCTGCCTG
>JAIWOJ010000545.1 GCA_020216965.1 Prosthecobacter sp. | reverse complement strand
CTGTGCGAAAGCGTAAGGTAGCTGCATCTAGCCCCGAGGGAGCAAAACATTCCATCTCAAAAACGAGGTGCTTTGACGCATCGAAGGCTTGAGGCACGATACCGGTCCAGAAATGAGGATTGCCAGAGCCAAGGGTGATCTCGATCCCGCCGCCTTCAGCAGGTCTAGCGGTAAGGTCTTTGTGGGGGCCCCAGGTCAGAGGGATGCTCTCTGCGAGCAGCCAATGCTGTGCAAAAAGAAGCAACAAGAGGGATCGGCGGAGATAGATCATCAGAAAGATATCCGTGTGAGACATCCCTTGATACGCCCTCTCGAACGGCGTTCTGCTGAAAGCCAACAAGCTTGTTTAGCCTAGCACGCTATTGAGCTTCACAGCGACCTCATGGAAGACCCGTGATGCCGTGGACTTGGTTGGATCTTCCAGTGCGATGGGGTGGCCTTCATCGCCCGCTTCACGCACATTCATTTCGATGGGCACCTGCCCTAGGAGGGGAACGCCGAGCCGCTTGGCCTCATGCTCGCCCCCGCCCTTGCCAAAGATCGCATAGCTCTGACCATCGCTGGGGCAGATGAAGTAACTCATGTTCTCAAGGATGCCGAGGATGGGCACATTGACTTTCTGAAACATGGAGCAGGCTTTCCGGGCATCGATCAGAGCCACCTCCTGGGGGGTAGTGACGATCACCGCACCGTCTAGGGCGACGGTTTGCACGATGGTGAGCTGGATGTCCCCGGTGCCCGGCGGGAGGTCGAGGATAAGATAGTCCAGGTCATCCCAGGCGCACTGGCGGAGGAATTGCTGTGTGTAGCGGGTGGCCACGGGACCGCGGACGATGACGGGGCTGTCATCATCAAGCAGAAAGCCCATGCTGATGAGCTGCACGCCATGACGCTGGATAGGCACGATCTGTTGCTCCTCATTTTGATAAGGACGCTCATTGCTGCCAAACATGAGAGCGATGCTGGGACCATAGAGGTCACAATCGCAGAGGCCCACACGAGCACCCGTGTTTGCCAGGGCTACCGCGAGATTGCTGGCCACAGTGCTTTTGCCGACGCCCCCCTTGCCTGAGGCTACAGCGATGATTTTTTTCACACCGGGAATGCTCGATTTGGGGAGCTTGTCTGAGCCACTCTGCCCTGGGTTCGGGGGTTCCTTGATGTCGAAATTCAAGCGTGGTTCCGTGACGCCGGGGATCTGGCGGATGGCGTCCATGGCTTGCTCATGAATCAGGCGGGGCACATTGGGATCACGGGTGGCGAGAGAAATGTCCACGGTGACCTTGCCGCCATCGACTGCAATGGCCTTGACGAGGCCGAAGGAGAGGATGTCCCGGCTGAAACCGGGGTAACGGACAGTGGCGAGGGCGGCGCGGATGTCAGACTCAGTAGGCATGGTGGATGGGTGGCGTATAGTTTACGCCTGCCGTGGCGTGAAAGGTGGCACGGGTCAAGAAAAGCCCGGCAGCCGCTGCAACGTCAGAGAAAAACGATGGCGGCAATGACGACGCTGACGATGGCGCAGACCAGCACGGCACCTGCGGCGGTGTCTTTGACGCGACGCACGCTGTCATCCTGGCCAGGGATGAGCCGGTCACACAGCGCCTCCAGGGCGGTATTGAGTAGCTCAGCGGCCCAGACCAGCGCGATGCACCCCCAAACGGCACACCATTCCCAAGCAGCAAGGTTTTCAACCAGACCGAGGGTGAGCACCCCTATCGTAGCCAGAGCATGGAGCCGTAGGTGACGCTGGGTTTTGAGTGCCCAGGCGATGCCATTTGAAGCATGGCGGAGGCTAGCCAGGAAGCGGCTCATCTGCGGCTGTGAGCACAGGCTCAGTTGGAGGCGCTTTCCGTTCCAGCGCTGGTGCTGGGAGTGGGAGCGGATTCGTTGACGTATTTCCGCAGGGCGGAGACCCAGGAGGGCGCGTCAGCATGGGTGGGATGCTCTTTGATGACTTTTAGCATGTCCGCCATGGCATTGACAGGGGAGGGACCTTTTTCGTAGAGATAGGAGGCGCGCTGCCAGCGCAGCACGGGCAGGCTGTTTTGTAGCCATAGCTCATACTCTGGCGCGGGAAGCTGTTCTTTGCGAAAGGCGGCTTCGTAATTGATGCGGGTGTCCCACAGGCCGGGCAGGCTGTCTTTGGCGTCTTTTTCCGCAAGGAAAAAGAGCGTCTGTTGAAACATGTTGCCGATGTCTGCTGGGTTGCGGCTCCAGTGGTTCGCCCCCAAATAACGATCGAGCTGATAGGCTTCCACGACGGGGCTGCCGCCTCCGCAGACGCGATTGAGCATTCCCAGGGCGCGGCCTCTAAGCTTCGGGGCTGCGGCGGCCAGATCTTGGATGTAGCTGGAGAGCTTGGGGCCCATTTTCTTAAATTCCTCTTCCTTCGCCTCATGCGCCTCTAGGGTGAGCATGAGGTAGCGCAGGCCCAGGCGCAGGGCGGTGCCGGTATCCCCATCGTCGGCAGCGGCTCCGCCGCCAGCTCCCTTGGACTTGTTGCGGTCCATGCTTTTCTCGATCATTTCCGCGCGCTGCCTAGCCTCGGTTTTGGAGGCTTCTTTGCGCTCACTGTTCACTAGCACATCACA
>JAIWOJ010000544.1 GCA_020216965.1 Prosthecobacter sp. | reverse complement strand
CCTAGGCTACCGATCTGGAGACCACGCGTGGCTTCCTCACGCCGCAGGAGGTGATGCAGCACGCGACCGACGAGCACTGCGCCGCGGGCATCTAGGGTGGTGACGCGGCAGTCCACATACAGGTCACTCTCTTTGCCGGAGGCGAGGGTGAATTTGCCGGTTTTGACAGATTTGCTACGAAGGATGGCGGCCAGCTCTTGGCGGTCGGTTTCGAGGGACATGGGCTGGCATGTAGCGGAGACGCGGGGGGACGCAAGCAGGATGCGGCAGCAGGTCAGGATCCGCCGCCATCCGGCAGGTGGCGCTTGGCCTCCTGGAGGATGCCTCGGCAGCCGTCTTCGATGAGGTCGAGCACATGCTCAAAGCCCTCAGGGCCGCCGTAGTAGGGGTCGGGCACCTCGGCTTCCTCATGCTGGGTACAGAATTCACAGAAAAGCCGCACTTTCTGGCTGAAGAGATTTTCGGGGTCGAGGGCGAGGATGTCCCGCCGATTGGCGCAATCCATGGCGAGGATGAGGTCGTGGCGGGCGAGGTCTGCGGCCAGGAATTGGCGCGCAGGGTGGTCGAGCCTGTAGCCCCTGGTCTGGCCCGCACGGCGCATCCGGTCATCGGGCATTTTACCGGTGTGCCAGCCTGCGGTGCCTGCGGAGTCCACCTGAATGTGCTGGGAGAGATCCGCTTTTTCGACCATGGCCTGCATCACTGCATGAGCGGCGGGGGAGCGGCAGATATTGCCCAGGCAGACAAAGAGGATGCGGAAAGGGGGAGCGGACATGGGGGGTGGAGCGCTTGTCTAGGGTGAAACGAGGACGCGGCAGGCGCAAGATGCGCGCACTTGGGCGCAATCCTTGCAAGACCTGGGGAAAGCGGCACGGTTAGAAGAGACGCTGGGACTTCATCCCAGTGCTGCCTACCCATTTGCCCCCCATGTCCACGGTTGCCGTCCGCTCTGCCACACTCCCCCCGGTCATCCCCGGCCTGACCCGCCGCGTACGCCCGCCCAAGAAAAACATTCCTCAGACTAAACAGGACCGCGATCATGTGCTGAAAAGCGTGCGTGCCTACATGGAGGAGCACCGCTTCGTCCCGCCCGTGCCTCTGGACGAACTGCAGATGCACACAGACAAAATCCTGGCCATCTACGGGATTGAGAGAGCTTATCGCGACTACACCGGCGTGTTGTTGGCGAATGAGACTTGGCGGGAGGCACTGGCCAGCGTGCCTTTTGAAAAACGGCTGCTGCTAATGCCGAAGTGCCTGCGTGTGGAGAGCAAGTGCCCTGCGCCTTTTGATGAATTCGGCCTGCTGTGCAAGCAGTGCGGCCTGTGCAGCATCCAGGACTTTCAAAACGAGGCAGAGAAGCTGGGCTACGCCGTGCTGGTGGCTGAGGGCAGCGCCATCGTCATGTCCCTGATCCAGACGGGGAAGATCGAGGCCATCGTGGGTATCTCCTGCCTCTCTGTGCTGGAGCGCACCTTCCCCTATGTGGAGGCCGCCGCCATCCCCGCCGTGGCCGTGCCGCTGCTGCAGGATGACTGCATTGATACCACCGTGGATGTGGACTGGGTCTGGGATTACATCCACCTCACCAGTGAGGACAAAACCCGCCGCCTGAACCTCAACGCCCTGCACGAGGAGGTGAAAACCTGGTTCACGCCCGAGGCGCTGGATGCCCTGCTGGGCAAGCCCACCTGCAAGACGGAGGAAATCGCCCGCGAATGGTTGGCGCGCGCTGGCAAGCGCTGGCGACCTTTTTTGACCGTCGCCGCCTACCAAGCCCTGCGGGAAGATCCCGAGGGACCGATCTCTGATGACCTGAAGCTGGCCGCGATCTCCGTGGAGGCTTTTCACAAAGCCTCGCTGATCCATGATGACATTGAGGACAACGACGCCGAGCGCTATGGCGAGCCGACGCTGCACTCTGAGCATGGGGTGGGCGTGGCGCTAAATGTCGGCGACCTGCTCATCGGTGAAGGCTACCGCCTGCTGGCAGAAATGCAGTGCGCCTCCCACCTGCGCAGTGCCTGCCTAAAGGTGGCCGCCGAAGGGCAGCGTGAACTCTGCCGCGGGCAGGGGGCTGAACTGCTGTGGACCAACCACCCCGTCGCGCTCAGCGGCAGCCAGGTGCTAGAAATCTTCCGTAGCAAAACCGCGCCTGCCTTTGAGGTCGCGCTGAAAATCGGCGCGGCCCTGGCGGGGCAGCTCGAAGAGAGCGCCGAGGTGCTGCACACTTACTCAGAGAATCTCGGCATTGCCTATCAGATCCGGGATGACCTTGATGACCTCGGCGATGACTCTACCCCAGAGAGCCAAGTCAGCATCCGCCCTAGCATCATCCTGGCCCTACTGCGTGAGCGCGCAAAAGGGGAGGTGAAGGACATCATGGAAAGCCTTTGGGCCGGGGAGGACAGCCCGCGCGTGGACCGCGCCACCATCCGCGCCTGGGCAGAGGAAACCGGGGCCTATGAGAAAGCCAACGTCCTGCTGGAAAGCTACAAAGAGGCCGCCATCCGCGCCTTGGCAGAGATCGAGCTACCCAGCCTCAAGGGGCTGCTGCGCCGCGTCATCGGCAAGATTTTCAATGAACTAGAAATCAAAGGCTGGTGCCGGGAGAT
>JAIWOJ010000543.1 GCA_020216965.1 Prosthecobacter sp. | reverse complement strand
TGCAGGCGGGCAACATCGCCCCGGTGGACCTCGCGCAGGCCGCCATCGGCCCCGGCATGGTCGTCTTCACCCGCTACGCCCGGGTGCTCGACGCGCAGGGCAAGGCGCTCACCGTGCGCGAGGCGCTGGCGCTCATCAACGAGACGCTCGACACCGCGCTGGCCGAGCAGGAGGGCGATTTCGACGCCGACAGCCGCTGGGCGCTGGCCTGGTTCGATCAATTCGGCTTCGACGAAGGCGAGTTCGGTGTGGCGGAGACGTTGAGCAAGGCCAAGAACACCAGCATCGCCGGTCTGGCCGAGGCCGGCATTCTTGAATCCGCCCGCGGCAAGGTGCGCCTGCTGCGGCCCGAGGAACTGGCTGGGAGCGCCGGCATCCTGCCGGCATCGTCCAAACGGGCAGGCGAGACGCCTGCGCTCCCGGCATCGCTCCCGGCAGCGCTCCCGGCGTGGGCAGCAGTGCATCACCTCATCCGCGCCCTGACCACCAGCGAGGGTGCCGCCGCCGCCCTGGTGGCGAAACTGGGTGCCAAGGCCGAAACCGCCCGCGAGCTGGCCTACCGCCTCTACACCCTCTGCGAGCGCAAAAAGCGCGCCGCCGAGGCCCTGGCCTACAACGGCCTTGTCCAGTCCTGGCCCGACCTCCTCCGCCAAGCCGAAGACGTGCCGCCGCCCGCCGCGCAAGGCGAGCTTTTCGGGTAAGCCTCACGCCCGCTGCGCTCAAGACGCTAAGACGCCAAGAAACAAAAACCCTTTGCGTCTCCGCGTCTTTGCGTGAGCCCTTGACCTCTCCTGTAAAACCAGCAAACTGTAAAACATGAAAGCAACGATTGATGTTCCCGACGACCTTTATCGGAGAGTGAAGGCCAAGACCGCCCTCCAGGGGCGGGCGATCCGTGAAGTCACGGTGGAGCTTTATCAGCGCTGGCTGGAGCAGGAAGACGCTCCCGCCAAACCCGCCGTATCTGCCTACGAGATGATGAAAGAGTACTGCGGGAAGTACAACTCTGGAGTGAGTGATCTCAGCACGAATCCAAAACACATGGAGGGGTTCGGCAGTGATTCGATGGGTCATCGTTGATGCGGGTCCGCTGACGGCATTTCTGGACGCTGGTGACAGATGGCACTCATGGGCTGTGGCGAAATTTCGTGAGATGGAGGGTCCGTTGCTAACCGTGGAACCTGTGCTCACGGAAGCGAGTTTCCTTTTAAGACGGAATCCCGGCGCACAGGATGACTTGGTGAGGATGGTCGCGGATGGTGTCCTGCGAATCCCCTTCCGCCTGGAGGCCGAGGCCGAAGCGTTGCGACTCCTGCGAGCCAAATATCGTGACCTGCCGATGTCCCTCGCAGATGCCTGCCTGGTTCGGCTGGCGGAGATGCTGGATCAGCATCGGGTCTTTACTCTGGACTCCGACTTCACCATTTACCGCAAGCATGGGCGCACGCCCATCCCTCTCATCATTCCCGACTGATTTCCGCCATGCCTGTCACCAACCACGAACGCGTCGGCAAAGGAATGGAGCTGCTCCAGCGCGGTCTCCAGCCTTTCCTGGAACAAGAACTCGGCACCGCCTACGGCGCGAAGTGGCGGGAGAGGGCGAACCAGCGCCTGTCCGACACGAAACTGAAGTTTGGCCCCAAGGACCTCGATACCGCTGCCATGCTGGTGATGATGGACCGGGAGTGGAAGGACCTCTTTTCCGACCGGCTGGGCAAGTCCCACCGCGCCATTGTGAACGAGTTGATCGACATCCGAAACCGCTGGGCGCATCAGGAAACCTTTTCCAATGACGACACGGACCGTGCCCTGGACAGCGTGACGCGCCTGCTGCGCGCCGTTGGCGCAGTGAAAGAGGCGGACACGGCGGATGAGATCAAACACGAGCTGCGCCGAGCCACCTTTGACCGCAAGGTGTATAACGAACGCCGGAGACTGGTCCAGCCTCGTGCGCTTCCAGCGCACCCGCGGTGTGCTGCGCCTGATGGCCTCGGTGATTCATGCTCTGTGGGAGTCCGGCGACCAGGGCTTGCTCATCCTGCCCGCCCATATCCCCGTGGGAGCGCAGAAAATCGAAGGTGAGCTGACCCGCTACCTGCCCTCCGGCTGGACCACGGTGATCGACAAGGATGTGGATGGCCCGGATGCAACGCCGCGGAAAATTGATGCCGAGAAGTCCAACCTCGGCCGCATCTCCGCCACGCGCCGCGTGGCGCGGACTCTCTTCATCGGATCCGCTCCCACCGCAGACGCCGCCAATCGGGGCATGGAGGACCGCCGCATCAAGCTAGGCTGCACCCTGCCAGGTGAATCGCCTGCGATCTTCGGCGATGCCCTGCGCTACCTCTCGCAGGCAGCGACCTACCTTTACCAGGACAGCGCCCGCTACTGGTATGCCACCCAGCCCACCGTGGCGAAACTCGCCGGCGACCGTGCGGAGGACCTGAAACGTCAGCGTGACAAGGTGCTGGAGGAGATCAAAGGCCGGGTGCGTGAGGAGCTCAAAGCCCCGAAGAATCGCGGCGACTTCAGCCGCATCCATGCCTTTCCCACCGCGGGCCATGACGTGGTCGATGAGGCCTCCGCAGCCCTCGTCATCCTGGGGCCGGAAACCGAGTGG
>JAIWOJ010000542.1 GCA_020216965.1 Prosthecobacter sp. | reverse complement strand
AAGCTAAGCGTCTAGCAAGGCATGGTCAAGGTGGAATTGGCTCGATCTCATTCTGATCCTTGATAATCAATCATTTACCGAGGATTCCCGCGCCTTCCCCAGGGAGGCCGTGCCAAATCCTTTCACAGACAAAAACCCCAGAGGACCCAGAAAATGCAGATCGTGAACCTGTGATGAAGCTGCGGATTCCGCGTTTTTAGGGGAGGAATGCCTCTGTTACCTAAAAATGGCATCCAGGTTCACGCGCTAGCTACGGTGCCTTCACCGGCACTACTTGGGATTGCAGGTGCTGCAGCGCGCTGTTGATGCTTTTGCCCACGAGACCGGCGAAGCTCACGGACTTCACATCCGCTGGGATGTCAAAGCTCACCTCCTGCTCCCCTTCCCCGCTGGCTTTCAGTTCGATGCGCTTGATGCGTGCGCCCTTGCCATTTTTCAGCGTCACCTGCACCGGCTTTTCCCCGAGTTCTGCCGGAAAGTGATGTTTGAGCTTTACGGTGACGGTTTGTCCTGCGGTGACGCTTTTCGGGATCTCGAGTTCGATGAGCGCTTTGGCGTCTGGGGTCTTGGGGAGGGCGTTCTGGGCCGCCTGGCGTTCCTTGCGCTCCTTCGGCTTCATTTCCAGGCTTTTCATGAATGCCTCGCGGAAGGCCGCGTCTTCCCGACGGCGGAAAACCTCCAGCAGCGGGTCCTGGGTGCGCACCATCCAGTCCTCCAGCGCCTTTTCCAGCATCGAGACCTGGGCCGCGTGCTCCGGTTTCGCGATCAAATTGGTGAGCGCGTCAGGGTCATAATGCACCTCGTAGGCTTCCGCAGGCACGCGATGGTCAAAGAGGTCGATGCGCGCAGCCACTTGCTCGTTATTTTTCGCCAGCACCCGCATCTGGCGGCAGGTCTCGGTGCCTGCGGTGGCACCGCTCATCACCCGCGTGCCATTGGACCACGGGCTGAAGATGTAGAGCCAGTCCTTCGTCTGCACGGCACGCATGGGCGTGTTTTGGCCGCCGGCATTCTCGTTGTGCTCTTTGAAGATCATCGTGCGCTCTGGCTGCTTCTCACCCCTCAGCACTGCGGCGAAGGATTGGCCGTCAAAACCACCCGGTGAGGCGATGCCGAGCATGTCGAGGATCGTCGGCAGCAGATCGACCGTGGAGATCATGTGCTCCTCATCCACTGCGCCGTCCTTGGTCACGCCCGGCCAGCGGATCATGAGCGGGGTGCGGCTGCTGTGATGGTAGAGCTGCGTCTTCGCAAACGGCAGCGGCATGCCGTGATCCGAGAGAAAGACGATGACGGTGTTTTCCTCCTCACCGGATGCTTTCAATGCCTCCAAAATGCTGCCCACCGCATCATCCGCCCGGCGCACGCTGCTGTAGTAAAGCGCCAGCTCCTGCCGGATCACCGGATCATCCGGCAAAAAGCCCGGCACCACGACCTCCTCAGGCTTGAAGACCCGCGTGGGCACATTCGGATCCTCCACCAGCTTCCCTTTACTCCCCTCAGCGTAGAAGGGCTTGTGCGGATCGGCGATGTTCAGCAGCAGGCAAAATGGCTTCCCGGCCTGTTTCGCCGCCTGGATGCCTCGGGAGGCCGCCTTTCCCCATGAGGCGGGGTTTTTCACGTCGTCCCGCCGCCCCTCACGGAGGTCCACGTCCCACGGAAAAGGCGCGTAGGGGGTGCTGTGTTCCACCTTGTGCCGGATGCCGGTGAAGTATCCCGCTTCCTTCATGAGGTCACCGAGCACGGGATAGGTTTTCTCCGCCTGCGAGATGGGCCGGAAGCCCTCGATGTGGTTGTTGTGTGGATATTTGCCGCTCCACATCACATTGCGGGAGGGCATGCAGTTTCCCACGACGACATGCGCGTGGTTGAAGCGCAGACTGCGAGCTGCCAACCGGTCCATCTGGGGCGTGGTGTCCTTCATCGGGCAGCCATAGACGCCCACCGAGTCGCAGCTCATGTCATCCGTGGTGATAATCAGCAAATTCGGCCGTGCAGCGAAAAGCACCGGACACAAGGCGAGGAGGGCAAAGAGAGCGCGAAACATGGCCCGCGTGGAACGCGGGAAGCTCTGCAGCATTTCAGCGTCTTTCCAGCCTAGCCACCTCCGCCGCAAAGCGTTTGCCGATCTCGTTTTGCGCAGCGGTGTCAAAGTGAACCGCATCGCCGATGTGGGTCTTCAAATCGCGGGCATCGACGCAGGCGGTGTGCGGGACGCTTTTCGGCAGGGCGAGCAGGATCTCATTCATCGCTTTGAGGTCGGTGAGGCGCGGCTCGGGCTGCATCTCGCCAATGGTGCAGGCGATGAAGGGCAGCTCCGGCAGCGCGAGGTCGGTGCGGAAGGCCTCGATCATCGCGCGGAGTTGCCCAGCATAGGGCGGGCGGTCCTGCGCGTTCGCATTCGCCTCGCCCTGCAGCCAGAGGATGCCGCGGAGGCGTGCCTTGACCGGCGCGGTGGTGTGCAGGGCCAGCTTGGCCCGGCGGATGGCCTCTTCATAGAGCTTGGCACCCTTTTGCCAGAGCCTGATGGAGGAGCCACCGACCGCGCAAGGCACCAGCCCCAGCGCCGCCGTCTGGTCCTGCGCGGCCAGCACCTCGGCAAAGGCCAGCCCTGGGCCGACCCC
>JAIWOJ010000541.1 GCA_020216965.1 Prosthecobacter sp. | reverse complement strand
ACTATCCCCAACTCACCCGGTCTCTCCCCTCTCGGTGTCCTTTTTTATGAGGCACTGCGGAAACTGCTGCTAGAGGAGCTATGTGTGGAGGCGGGCGTCAAATTTCAATACCATACGAAGGTGTGCGCTGCGTTTAAGGAAGGCAAGCGGCTCACAACCATCATCACGGAGTCAAAATCTGGCCGCCAGGCATGGTCCGCCCCGGTGTTCATCGATACCACGGGCGATGGTGACTTAGGCTTCCAAGCAGGCTGTGCGTTTGAGACGGGTATGGCGGAGGATTGCCCTTGCCAGCCGATGTCACTCAACGCGCTGCTGGTCGTCAAGGATGCTGAAGCTTTGCGGGAGTATATCCGCTTTGGCACCCCCAAGGCAGGGGAGAACACGGATGGCGAAAAGAAGCAACGCATCAAAGAGGTGCTCGTGAGCACTGGGCACCACCCTAGCTATGCGAACCCAACCCTCTGGCATGTGAGGGATAACCTAGTCTTTGCGATGATGAATCATGAGTATGGAATCAAAGCCTGGGACGCTGCCGAGATCACCGCTGCCACCGTGCGTGCCAGGGCGGAGATGAATCAGATGATCAACGGCCTACGCGGCCTAGGCGGCCCCTGGGAGGGCATCCAGATCGTGGCGACGGCAGAGCAGATCGGCGTGCGTGACGGACGCCGCATCCAGGGCCGCTACACGGTCATGCAGGATGACCTAGCGAAAGGGGCACGCCATGAAGATGCCGTCACCCGAGTGACCTTCGGCATCGATGTGCATGCTCTCAGTGCTGAGGATAACAAGAAGCACGCGATCATGCCCAAGCCCATCCAGATGAAGCCCTACGACATCCCCTTGCGCGCCTTGATCGCCAAGGATGTGGATGGGCTCCTGATGGCTGGCCGCTGCATCAGCGGGGATTTCATCGCTCACTCCAGCTACCGCGTCACAGGCAATGCCGTCGCCATGGGGGAGGCCGCTGGCATCGCATCTGCACTGGCGGCTAGCTCAAAGCGCCTGCCGCATGATGTCACCTGGGCAGAATGCGCGGCCAAGCTCAAAGCCATGGGCCAACGCGAAGCTTGATCCGGGATTCCATCTTTCCCTGTGATGCAGACACTCTTGTCTGCTAATTCGGCATCTGGGTTGGGCGCAGCAGCATCTGATAGCCTCCGCCGCTTGTCGGCGGTTTCGCGAGATGGGTCTTGCCTAGGCTGCAAGGTTCAGCCTTCTGGATCCACGGCGACTGCCATGACACCCTCTTTGGGTGACCAACCGACGACCTCCACATGCCGGGTCGTCCCTGCGGTCTGGTTCCGTTGGCTAAAGCCTTGACGCACGGCTTCTTCCACCTTTTTCGGCGTGTGGTCATTGACCTCGCTGCCAAAAAATTCAGCCAGCTTGGCGAGCACCTGAGAGGGAGCCTGCACGCCCAAAGCCGTCACCGGCTGGCGATTCTGCCCACCCTCAGCCATTTGCTGGCGCATGGCTTCCGGTGGCAGCCCTGTAGGCACCAGGATGACGCGTCGGAGACGTGCCACCGTCGGCACATTGACTTGGGGCTGGATTGCCGGGCTAGCTGCCACACTCGGCACGGGGGGTTTGATGGATTTGGATGGCTTGAGGAAACGAGGTCCCGAAGACTCCTGCGGCAGAGGAAACTCTGGCCCAGCCTCAGGGAGGGGTAAGTACAAATCTTGTCCCCGAGCAACTGCGGTGAGCAGTGTCAGGCTAGCGAGGATGGGAGCAAAGAGAGCTGGCTGTACCTGGAGAAAATTCACGAATAAAGCAGCCTTCTAACAGGGGGCTTCCCATCCGACAATAGCATTTTTTACTCACCCTCCTCCCGCCAGGGCAGAGGAGCGCCGTTGGGCGAAAAAGACGCGCGCGCTTTCAGCAACGCCATAGGCGCTCTCCTGCTGGGTCAGCTCATCCGTCTGAATGCGCAGATCCGCTAGGCTTTGATACAGGGGGCTCCGCGCTGCCAGGAGGCGCTGTAACTTTTGCCTGGGCGACTCCTCCCCCTGGAGCAGAGGTCGGTCTTGGTTGCCGGCTGTCCGCCGGGCCAGTAGGTCCACTTCCGCCTCCAGCCAGGTCAAGAAACCCAAATGACGCAGCAGGGGTAGATTGACCGGCTGGGTGACGATGCCGCCGCCTGTGGCGATGACGGCATGGCGTGTGCCTAGCAGAGACCGCAGCACGGCACTCTCCCGCTGGCGAAAGCCTTCCTCCCCTTCGCGGGCAAAAATTTCTGGGATGCTGCAGCCAGCGGCATCGCTGATGAGGTGATCTGTGTCGATAAACTGAAATCCGAGAAGCCGCGCGGTGATGCGCCCGACGCTGGATTTTCCACAGCCCATGAGGCCGATGAGGAGGATGTTTTCACAGCGCGGTGCCGCTGCCTGCCCCTCCTCTTGCACTTGAGCGAGGATGCTGCTGGCGAGGGCAGGATCCTCCTGCAAGGCCATGAAGTAGTCTGCATAGCGTGGTGCCCACCCTGTCGCGCGCAGTTTGGCATTGGAGACATGCTTGTGGCTCCAGCCACGTTTGCGGCCGGGGGCAGGCGGGCGGACTTCTGGCACTGGCACACTGAAAAGTGCGGCTAGCCTCTCCAGGCCATCCTTCTGCGTCAGGCG
>JAIWOJ010000540.1 GCA_020216965.1 Prosthecobacter sp. | reverse complement strand
CGTGGCCAACCTTCTCATCGGCACTTGGCTGGAACTGGCTCTGCTGGCAATGCTCGAGCGCCACCCTCGTTATCAGAATCCGCTATGGAGTGTTAAACCGAAGCGCACGGATGACACGGATTTCGGGGAAATGGATTTGGTCTGTGTGGACCAGCACACCGCATCCCTTCGCTATCTATCGTGCAAGTCCGTGCTGGATCGCCCGCCATTGGAGCATCTGGAGGCCGTCGGTGACCGCGCGCACCGTGTCGGCGGCAGTCATGCCGCCAGCCCACGCGTGCTTTTTCGCGCCGTCGATGCAGGTCAGGAGCATACGATCAAGCGTTATGCAAAGCGCCTGCGGATGGATGCGGCCATCGGCGCTCAGCGCATCATTGAAGAATTCCATTATAGACCGCAACCATGACCCTCGACCTCTCCACCCTATACGCTGCCACCGGCACCGCCAAACTGGCCGACCTCCCTGCTTACGAAGCTGAAGTCAGAAAATCCGTCCCACCCGGCACCGAGGTCACCCTCACCGGGCCCGGCCCCGTCTGGCTCTACCTCCGCCTCGCCCACACCCTGCACGGCATCGCCCGCAGCCTGCGCTATGACTCCCCCGTCACCGGGCCCGTCCTGGTTTTCGACCACAACCCGCACTGAGAATCCCTTCTTGTTGCCTACCCCGGACTTAGCTAACCTAGCCCACGGCGTCGTCACCCTCTGGTTGCCCACCCCGCCCCATGTCCACCACCCTCCTCGCCGTCACCGGTCTCTCCCCCGCCATCGTCACCGAGACCCTCTGGGCGCTCGCTCATGAAAAAAAGCGCATCCTGCCCGAGCGCGTCGTCTTCATCACCACCCTCATCGGTGCTGAGAAAATCCAGCAGCAGCTCTTCACCCCCTTGCCCGCATTTAGCGGCAAAACCGCCTGGGAAGCCCTGCGCGCCGCCTTAAAAGCCAAGGACCACGAACTCATCGCCGAGCAGCCCCCCCGCATCATCGGCCAGGCCAACCGCCAAACCGGCACCTTCGATGGCCTAGCTGACATCGTCACCCCCGAGCACAACGACCACGCCGCCGCCTTCATCCTCGAGCAAGTCCGCCAGATCGTCACCAACCCCGACACCCGCCTCATCGCCAGCATCGCCGGCGGCCGCAAAACCATGGGCGCCCTCCTCCACGCTGCCGTCACCCTCATCGGGCGGGAGACCGACCGCCTGACCCACGTCCTCGTCGATGCCCCCTACGACACCCTCCCCGGCTTCTACTTCCCCGGCCAGCCCGGCCCCGCCTTAAAGGACCGCGAAGGCAAAGCCCACCCGCCCGCCAAAGCCAGCGTGCATCTCGCCGACGTGCCTTTCGTCCCCCTGCGCAACCGCTTTGAAGACATCCAGCAATTCCCCGGCAGCTTCGACGGCCTGCGCCGCAAATTCAGCCGCGAACTCAAAGAAGACGCCGCCCGCCCCCACCTCATCGAGATCAGCTACCGCAAAAAAACCCTCTGGGTAGATGATCGGCCGGTGAAAAGCTCCATCAGATCTCTCGCCGTCCTGCACTTCCTCCTGGAGCGGCAAAAGGCAGGCCAAACCCCCGTGGACCAGCCCGAAGCCGCAGAAGAAATGACAGCCTGGCTGACAAACGCCCATTTCATTCCCCTAGGCGTCCGCCCCAAAACCATGGATGAAGACGGCATCCGCCACTGTCTCAATAACCTGCGCACAGCGCTCAAACCCACCGGCTGGTTCATCCCCGCCCGATCTCTCAGCGCGCCCCCCTTCACCCTCCGCCTCCGGGAATAACATAGCCCAGCCTTTGCCTCCGGAAAGTAGCCCAGCTTTTGCCTCCGGCTAAGCTGGGTCACCCCCCGCCCCCCCAAAACCCACAGGTTACGCGGAACGAAAAGCTGTGCTACCACCCCCCACCCAAAACTCCCCCTCCTTCAAACCCGCCTTCCTTGGATTCTCCCGAATGTAGTCCCGGAAATGCTCCAACTGCGCCTCACTGCGCACGATGTGATCAAAACTCTCCTCCTGCCAAAAGCTGCCTTTCCTACCCAGCGCCGCATGGATCGCCCGCGCGCTGAAACGCTTCACCGAATGCAGCAGCACCTCCAGCCGCTCCCCCGGCCCAGGCGTCACCAGCGCAGGGACATGATTTGGCATCACCACCGCCAAATCCAGATCCCACCTCCTCCCGTGCCAGTGCAGCAAAGCATCTACCACCACCTGACGATGCTCAGGCAGCCGCAGCCAACACTCCCCATAGCCAGCATCCATGCTCGCCTGCCAGCGGCCATTGAAGACCTTCGCATACTCCCACCGCAGGCGCTCCTCACACCCCGCCAGAGCATCCACGCCCGAAAGACCATGCTCCAGCAGCCACTGCCGCCTCGCCGCCTCCAACTCTTGTAGCACCGCCGCTGGCAGAGAATCCGCTAGCCGAAACGTCACAAAATACGTCACCCCCGGCTGCTGCCAGTGCGGCAGATTCCGCCGGTAAATCAAAGGCCCGCTGACCGGATCATAAGGCTTGAAGGACATCGCACAAAAGTAGCCCAGCCTTTTGCCACTGCAAAGTAGCCCAGCTTTTGCCTCCACAAAGTAGCCCAGCTTTTGCCTCCGGCTAAGCTGGGATCATCCCCGTCCC
>JAIWOJ010000010.1 GCA_020216965.1 Prosthecobacter sp. | reverse complement strand
GCAGCCAGCAGGCTCTGGCGGAGCGCATTCACTTGGTAATCCCGCACCGTCTCGGCATCCCAGGTGGCAGAGTCAGCGGCCTCCTTTTGAAAGCGCCGATAATGTTGCCCGTGGCGCAGCCAATCTGGCAGCAGCCGGTAAGCCCCGCCGACCATGCTTTTCACCGGCTGGGGCGCGGCCTCATACAGCCTCAGCAGCGGGTAGAGCTTGTCTTCGAGGGACATGGATGGCTCATGCCGCGAGGGTCATTCAAACAGCAAAGATGCACTCCTAGCGGATGATTTGATTTCCCTAGCCGTAACAGAGCCTCACGCCAGACGGCGGAAGCGGCGCAGCATGACGGCGAGGCCGGTGCAGGCGATGAGCAGGGCACCACTTGGCTCTGGCACGGGTGCTAAATCGTAAATGATGAGCACATCCTGCCAGTTGTCAGGATCACTTTCAGAAAACAGGGTGTTGCCGATGACGTAGCCGCGCTGCACGCTGTAAGTGTCAAAGAAATTCACTGCGGCCTTGGCCTCAACATCACTCAGGATGGTGGCAAAAAGAGAGCTGCGTGCTGCGATGGCGGCCGGATCCGTCGCATTGCCAGCAAAGAAATTGTAGTCTGACATGTCGGTGAAATCAGACTTCACCGTTTTGCCGTAGGTCTCGGACAGGAAGTTCTGCACGACGAAGAAGGCATTGTAGAAATCGGCATTGTCACCATACAAAGAAGAGGTGGCGTCCTGCTCTGCAAACCGGCCAGACGGGCCAGCCAAGGTGGTCCAGGGCAGGTAGGTATCTAGCACATACTCCATCACCCTGACCTGCGTGGGGATGGCGGTGAGGTAGTAGCCCGGGTTGTTCGTGTAGAAATCGAGACGTTCCGTGTTCATGCGGTCCCAGCCGTCTTGAAAGCTCAGCGCCTCGGCGAGGTAGCCATCCCCAGCACCCGCGTTGGGAGAACCATTCGGCTCGATGCACATCCACCAATAGCGCCCGCCGTCAAAACCGGTGCCGGTGATTTCATAGACGCCCCCAAAGCCATCACGGTCCACCCCATTGATGGCGATGGTGCCCGACTGGGCTTGGCAAGAAAGCGCCGCGGCAAGAAATGCGAAGAGAGCGATAATTTTCAAACGCATACCGCTAATAAATATGAAATTTATATCTATACAAGAAATAATTTCAAAATTTTGTAAAATTCGCCAGATTCGCTCCCTCATGGGGCCACTTTCTTTAAAAACTGAGATAAATGCAGTTCCAGTCCGACTGCGACCCAGAGCGTCTCTGCGGCACTTTTTGCTTCGGGGCGGCTTTTGACCTGCTGCCACTGCTGTTCTACTGCTGCGGCCTGGAGCAGGCTGCGGCGGCGAATGGCGGGCAGCCATTCTTGTTCCATGCGTTCGCGCACCTGAGCCTGTCTGAAAAAGTCCGCCAGCGGCACGTCGAAGCCGCGCTTGCGCCGGTAGGCGAAGGCGGGGCCGAACTCGGCAGCGGCGAGCTGTTTGATGAGACGCTTCGTGCCGCGCATCCGGGCATTTGGCCCATAGGCAGCGCAGGCCAGGGCGCTGGCTGGCAGGGCGCGCGCGGCTTTGGCCACGCCCAGGTCCAGGAAGGGCACGCGGCATTCCACGCCGTGGGCCATGGTCATTTTGTCCTGCCGCAGCAGAAGGTCGGGCAGGTAGGTCTCCGCCTCGTAGCGGATTTGCTTTTGCAGGCCAGTGCCGGGGATGCCGGCCAAGTGCTCGAGGCGCTGGGAAATGGCATCTTCCAGGCGGGCACCGGGCAGCAGCTCTGTGACCAGCGCGGCGGCTCCGTAGGCAGAGCCAGTGATCATTTGATGGGCCAATCCGGCGCTGGCCTGGCCGAAAAGCCGCCAGAGCCGCCCGCGCGACTTTCCTGCGAGCGACGCGCCCAGCCTGAAAAGGGTGGGGTGCTGCTGCTGGAGGGCGGTGTAGTAAAAGCGGTTGTAGCCGGCGAAGAGTTCATCGCAGCCCTCGCCGGTGAGCAGGACTTTCACGGACGAGCGCGCCTCGCGCGCTAGCAGGTCAATGGCCAGCGTGTTCGGGTTTCCCGGCGGGCCGTCGAGGTGCCAGGTCACGCGGGCGAGATCTTCGGCGAAGTTTTGCGGGCGGAAAAGGTAGCGGTGGCTGTGGACGCCCGCGTGGCGCGCGGCCTGGGTGATCCAGGCGTCCTCGCTGACCGCAGGGTCATCAAAGACGATGGAAAAGCTGTGCCGGGTGTCTGTGCAGGCGCGGGCGGCGTCTAGCGTAATGAGCGAGCTGTCAATGCCGCCGCTGAGCTGCGTGCCCAGCGGCACATCGCTGACCAACTGGCTGCGCACGGCGCGGCGGATGGCCTCGCGCACGCTGGCATGCGTCTCCCGGCCGTCCGTGGCATCGGGCAGCGCCCACCAGCGCTGGATGGAAAGCGCGCCATCTGCAGGCTGCCAGGCCAGCTCGTGCCCGGGCGGCAGTTGCTTCACGCCACGGAGCAGCGTGCGGTCCCAGGCCGTGTAGCGAAACATCAGTTGCTCCGCCAGATGCGCCTGCTCCAGTTCCGCGCGAAAGCCCGGATGCTGGAGGAAGGCCTTCATTTCCGAGGCGATCAGCAGCGTGCCATCCGCCAGGTGGGTGTGATACAGCGGCTTGATGCCAAACGGGTCGCGCGCCACGCGCAGGACGCCCTTTTTCACATCGGCGATGGCGATGGCGAACATGCCCTCGATGCGTGCCAGCAGCGCCTGCCAGCCCTGCTGCTCGTAGAGGCGCAGGATGACCTCGGTATCCGAATGCCCGCGGAATTCTGCGCCCTGTGCGCGCAGCTCCTCGCGCAGAGTGGCGGCGTTGTAGATCTCGCCATTGAAGACGAGCACCGTGCCGCCATCGCGGCTGGCCATGGGCTGATGGCCGGCGGCGGAGAGATCCTGGATGCTCAGCCGCGCGAAGCCGAAGCCGCCATCCGTGCCAGCGGCAAACGGCTGGCCGGGCAGGTGGGCGGCGGCGCTTTGGCGGCTGAAGGACAGGGCATGGAAGCCCTCGTCATCCGGGCCCCGGTGGCGGATGCTGCGCAGCATGGCCTCCAGCGCGCCATCCGGCGCAAGAGGCCGCCCGCCGGGGGCAAACAGACCGATGAAACCGCACATGTTTTGGGGAAAAGCTGAAAGGCTGAAAGGGTCAGGCGGGGTGCCTGGTGGTGAGGAAATGGGCGCGCCAGGCCATGGTGCGGCTTTCCAGGCCGGGGCCAGCGAGGGCGAGCAGGGCCAGGGTGGCGGCGATTTCCGCCAGGGTGAGCAGTGCCGGGTGGCTCTGGTGCAGGCCGGGCAGACAGTGGTCGCCGGTGAAATTGACCAGGGTCAGCAGCGGCATGTGCAGGATGTAGCAGGGGTAGCTGAAGCGGCCCAGCCAGCGGCAGGCGGTCGCGGCTGCGGCAATGTGGGAGAGGCGCAGATGACCGGCCCCGGCCAGCAGGATCACCAGGCCGGGCACCGCGCCCCAAGAGGTCAGGTGGCGGTCCCAGGCGGGGTAGTGCCGCCAGCGCAGCACCCACTCCAGCGCCATGACCAACACGCAGCAGGCCAGCCCGGCCAGCCAAAGCCGACGACTTGGCGAGAGGCGGCCCCATTCCCCACCCAGCCAGGCACCTGCCAGCCAGGCCGGGGCGAGCACACAGACGGTCCACAGACCGTGCATGGCCGTGCTGTGCTGCATCAGCCGCAGCCCGTGCCACAGCCAGAGGATGCCCGCCACGCCCGTCAGCGCGGCTGCCAGCCCGCCCAGGGCGGCCTGCCTGGCATCGCCGCCCGCCAGCATCAGCAGGGTGGGCCAGGCCGCGTAGTAGATCACCTCGCAGGTCAGGCTCCAAGACGGGCCAAAACTGGGAAAGGGAGCCGTCAGCAACTGAAGGTTCAGCAAGGTGGCAGCGAGCTGCGGCCAAGGTGAAGGATTGTGCTTTGCTTCACCAAAGTCCAGACCTAGGCTCCAGGCGGCGATGGCTAGGAGCAGCCCGAGCAGAAACAGCGGATAAAGGCGCGTGATCCGGGCCAGCGCATAACGCCGCCAGGAGAAGCGGCCTGCGGCCATGTCGCGGGCGATGGAGCGGTGAATGCACAGGCCGGAGATGACGAAGAAGCACCACACCCAGAAGTCGCCGTTCCCGAGGCTGGCGCGGGCAAAGCGCCAGAGCCCCGGCGCGGCGTCCGGATTCCAGCCAAAGCGCTCCGCCATCACCAGCTCAAAGGCGTGGCAGACCAGCACCATCAGCGCCGCGATGCCGCGCAGCGCGTCGATGAACAGCTCCGTGTCCGGCTCCAGCCTGGTGGTCATGGCGGGCTCATGGCGCATCGGCCAGGTCTTTTTGAAAATGGGGCGCGATGGCGCGGATCACCTCCTCTGCCAGGCGCACGGTGGCTGCATCATCACGCTGGCGCTGGCTGGACTGGGAGGGCTCTAGGTTGTCCGTGACCCAGAGGGTGATGCCCGCGTAGGCCCAGCGATGATTGACGTTGCGGGCGATGTTGTCCCAGGTGCTCAGCCACACGCGTGTGGTGTTGCTGGGCGTGCTGACGTCGGTGCCGATGAACCAATACACATAATGCCCGCGCAGGGTCTTTTTGCCGCCGTCCGGTGTGCGGATTTCGCGCTCCACCCGCAGATCCCTGACCGGCAGCACGCGCCCCGGACGGACCTCCACCGGCAGCACGCGGGAGCCGATGAGGCTCCAGCCCTGCCCGTCTAGGCACACCTCAGGGCGGTGGATGCTGCGCCTTTCCGCCCCCGCCAGCACCAGCGTCACCTGGGCTAGGTCGCGCATCTCCGGCGGGCCGGGGGAGCGGTACTGCATTTTCACGATCTGGGTGTCCTCCGGCAGCAGGGTCTTTTCCGCCTGGTCAGGCGGTAGCGGCTCGCCCAAAAAGCGCCCTGCGGCCGTGGGTAGCTGCATGATCACGCCGGCGGCCTCGCCCGCGCGGATTTCCGGGGAAAAACGGCAGGCCGCCAGAGCGGCTAGCACGCTGAGCGCGCAGACCGCCAGCGGCAGGGTGGGTGGTTTGATCGGGAGGATCGGATGGATCGGACGGATCGGACGGGTCGGGCCTGCGCCCATCAGCCGGGCGATGCCCTGAAGACCGGCCAGGGCCACCAGATAGACCACGATGCCGGACAGAAAATGGAACGTGCTCACCTCCTTTTCCTGGTCCCCTACGGCGAATTCCTGCCCAAAGAGCATGGAGCCCGCGATCAGGATCAGCAGGCGCGCCATGTTTGCCAAGATGGCCAGCGGGAAGCCGCAGAGGAAAAGGAACAGCCGCCGTGGCAGCGTGCGTTGGCGGAAATAGCCAAACAAGGCCGCGACCATCAGCAGGGCAAAAAGCGACCTCATGCCGCTGCAAGGACCATCCACCTTCAGGCTGAAAAGCTCTCCGGCGGCACGGCCTTCCGTCGCGGCAGAAATCAGCGCCGTGCCCTCACGCAGCGTCTCCAGGCCCAGGGTGTTCAGCACCCAGGCCGTGGTCTCCACCATCAGCACACGCAGGCGGAAGGAGACGGAATCCTCCAGAAACACCAGCGGCCACATGAAGCCCAGCATCAGCCAGGGAAAGCACAGCCGCCGCGCGTGGGCCCAGCCCAGGCAGCCCACCACCGCGCCCGCCAGGAAGAGCATGATGGCGAAAGCGCCTAGGTAGTAGTTGTTCGCCTTGTAGCCGCCGTAGTAGGCCAGGGCCGCGACTAGCACGGCCGCCAGGCCGGCCGGGCTGCCCCGCACTGGCAAGGCGGCCAGTTCATCCCGACGCTTCCAGACCAGCCAGCCCGCGATGAGCGGTGCCAGCGCGCCGTGCTGCCAGGTCGGGTCTTTCCAGCGCAGCAGCAGCTCCTCCAGCAGCGTCAGGCGAAAGGCACCATAGCCAGCGGCGTAGGGCTGGAGCACGATCATGGTTGTCGTGGCTACCGCTACAACCATGAGAAAGACAGACAGCCCTGGCTGGCTAAGATTTTTGGGGTTATCCATGTTGCAGCGCGGAGAGCAGCACGGGAGATTTCATCCAATGCGTCTTCTGATCTTCAAAGTGAATCAGCTCGGGGACAACGTGGTGTTCCTGCCCGTGGTGCAGCAGATCACTCGGCTGCACCCTAGCTGGCAGATCACGGTCTGCACCAGCCCAGTGGCTGCGCCGCTGTATCACACGGCCTGCCCTGGGGTGCGCGTGTTGGAGTTTGCCACCAAGCCCTTCAATAGCTCCTGGAAGCGCCCTTTGGACCTCGCGCGCTTGCTTTGGCGGTTCTGCCGATTGCCCCATGATGCCTGTCTGCTGGGCAATGACCAGGGCAACGTGGCCCACCTGCTGGCGCGTGCCTGCGGGGCTAGCCGCACCGTCGGTGCCTTGATCCCCGAGCGCTATCTGGGCTGGCTGCTGCATCAGCGGGTGGTGGTGGACTTTACCCTGCCAGATGCGTGGCAGAACTGGCAGATCGCCCGTGCCCTCGTGCCAGAGCTTCCTGCCCGCGTGCCGCCGCCAGACCTCAGCGCCTTTGGCCGCCGCGAGCATGGCGGCATTTTCATCCATGCCGGGGCCAGCCGTGATTACAAAAAATGGCCCTTGGACAGCTATGTGGCCCTGGCCACTCGGCTGTCTGCCAGCACCCAAGTCATCTGGATGGATCAGGGGCTGCCTGCGGAGGAGGCACTGCCCGCCACGGTCCAGCGGGTGAAACCTGGCACGCTGGGTGACCTCATCCGCGAGATGGCTGGGGCGCGGCTCTTTATCGGCAACAATTCCGGTCCCATGAATCTGGCCTCTGCTCTGGGTGTGCCTGGGCTCATTTTCAATGGCCCCTCCACCGCAGCCTGGGACCCCTACTGGCACCGGGAGCGCTTTGACCTGCTGCGCGATGCCGACCTGCCCTGCCAGCCCTGTGATCTGCCCATGCGCCCGGTGAATGCCTGCCAAAACCAAGCTGAGCCCATGGCTTGCATGAAACGCTGGAGCGTGGAGCGCGTGCATGAGAGGGTGATGCAAAAGCTGGCTGAATCAGGCCCCGCGCCTGTGCCACCACAGGGAACGTGAGCTGAGCTGGAAGAGGGTGAACCCGACCTCAAACAGCACCTGGCTCATCAGCGCGGTTTCCTCAGGGCCATGCGTCTCCGTGACGACATAGCGCGTGCGCTTCAGCACCTCGCGCGCGCCCAGCAGCGCCTGGCCGCCGAAGCCTTCGATGTCGCACTTCAGCAGCAGGATTTCCGGCTCATCCAGCAGGCTGTCTAGGCAGCGCACGGGCACTTGGCGGCGTTGTTGGCCGCTCGGTCTTGCCGCGCTCGTCGTGCCCTCAAGCGGGTCGGAAAACTGGATCTCCATCGGCTCCCCATCGGCAGCCGCAACAGCGCAGCAGATGGGCTGCCAGTCTGCCTCAGGATGGCATAAGCCAAGGCGCTGGGTGGTGTAGTCGAGTGATTCCTGCATCATCTCCACACCGGTGACGCGCGCCTTCGGGTTCAGGTGAAACCACCAGCGGATGCTCATGCCCAGGTTCACGCCCAGGTCGATCACGGTTGGCGCGGGATGGTCGCGCAGGGCCTGCTCCACCTCGGCGCAGCGCAGTTCCCCCAGGCAGAAGTTGTCCATCAGGCTGCGCGCCTCATTCCGCCGCAACAGCGGGCCAAAGCCGGGGATGTGGATGGGAAAGGGTAGCGCGGTGAAGACCAGATCACACCAGGCCAGCCAGGCTCCGCGCCAGCCAAAGTGTCTCCAGCCTTTGATCAGATGCAGCGGCAGGGAGACGAGGATCTCGCGGCCATAGATGAGCAGTCGTCGCAGCATGATGGGTCAGGCTTTTTGGGCGGTGGCAAAGAGGTCCGGCAGGGCGGTGTATAGGTCCACGCCCTCCGCGTGGCCGCCGCCGCCATGGCGCACTTTCAAAACGAAGCGGCAGAGGCGGTAAAGCACGGCCCCTGCCGCCGCGCGCAGTCTTCCCGAGACGGAGGCAGAGCAGTAATGCAGCCCGCGCACTCTGGGCTGGGCAAAGCCGCAGGCGCGCAGACACTGCGCCAGGCTGGCGGGCGTGTGGCCGCTCTCGTGGGTGAAGTCGCCATAGCGCGTGGCGGCAGATAGCGGGCTCTGCGCGTTGAAGGTCAGCAGCCAAAGCTGACCGCCGGGCCGCAACGCCTGGTGAGCGGCCAGCAGGAAGCGGATGAATTCCTCCTTGGTCATGTGCTCGATGACGTCCTTGGCGTGCAGCAGGTCATAGCTGCCGGGGTGCGCCTCCAGGTGCTCAATAAGTTCCGCCTGCACCCAGTGGGCACCGGTTTGATCGTGACTGCGGGCGATGAAAAGGTCCGACTCCGAGCCATCCACGCCGGTGAGCTGCCGGAAGCCTTTACCTGCCATCCAGGCCAGCCATTCGCCCTTGCCGCAGCCGAGGTCGGCGATGGCTGTGGCGCGGTCTCCAGGTAGGTTGCGGTAAGTGGCCTCGTATTGGGCAAACTGGGCTTCTGGTGCGTAGGTCTTTTGCGCGCTGAAGGCAGCGGAGTAGTTCCGGTAGAGGATGTCGCGGTGCAGGCTCATGCGGGGGCGGTTTTCAGCGCGCGGAGATGCTGGCGGCGCAGCCAATCGGCCCGCCAGCGCAGGGCGGTTTTCTCCAGCGGCACACCAGCCACGACCATGAGGCCCATGACGGCGGCAAGGAGCGCGATGACGGCTTGGGGCAGGCTCAGATCTAGCCGGGCAGAACGAGCGGCGGCCACGCCCAGGTCCAGCAGGGGCTGATGCAGCAGGTAGAGCGGATAGCTGAGCAGCCCCAGCCAGCGGGCGGGCTTTTCCCAGGCTTTCAGCGCAGGCAGCGCGGCACTGCCGAGGATGATCCCGAGCCAGCCCGGCACGACCAGCCAACCGGCCAGGATGAGCACGGTCGTGGAGGCACCGCGATGAAGCAGCCAGGCCTGGAGCAGATACCCGGATACGACCCAGATGCTGCCCGCCAGGGCCAGAGCACCAGACGTAGGCGCAGTCGCCAGACTGCGGGGATCGTGGGAGCAGGGGGAGCTGTCCCGCGCTTTGGCAAGCGCGCCTACGGCTGAGGCATCCCAGCGCTCCGCCAGCCAGGCTCCGGCCAGCCAGAGGGGAAATTGCGCCGCGATTAGCGCCATGGGCAGCACCCAGGTGCCCTCCGCGCCGTGCATGACCTTTTTCCAAACCAACATCAACACTCCAGCCGCCATCACCGCGCCGCCCCCGGCCAGAAACAAGGCACGCATTCCACGCCAGGCGCAGAGTGTCAGGCAAAGCGGCCAGACGGCGTAGTAGATCACTTCATAGGTTAGGCTCCAGGCGGGCTTGATGGCGGCCAGCGGGCCGGTGATGCCCTGCATCATCGTCAAATGCGCCGCCAGGGTGCTACCGCTAGGCCAGGGGCTGAGCAGGAGTGCCAGGCCCAGCGCCACGAGATACACGGGATACAGCCGCGTGACCCGCGCCCAGAGGTAGGGCAGGGCAAAGGGGCCCGGCTTTGCCCGCTGCGCCAGGATCGCGCGGTGGATGCAGAAGCCGGAGAGGACAAAGAAGCCATTCACCCAAAAACTGCCGTGCCCCAGCGTGACGGTCATCCACATAGGCTGGGATGAACCCGCCGCTACGATCTGCCCGGACTCCAGCGCATGGGCCAGCAGCACCATCAGCGCCAGCAACCCGCGCAGCAAATCGATGGCGATGCCGGCGGGGCCAGTTTTCAGGCTGTCGGTGGCTGGGTTCATTCGGCAGGTATTGGCTGCTTCAAGCTCACACCACGAGGAGTTTGCTTTTTCCAACCGCTGATAGGACGCTGACGAGACGCTGATTTTGAAACCGTGAATAAGCGTCTCATCAGCGGTGCGGGACTGTGCCGATCACCGAAGAGGTTCACGATCTTCCATGATGCCAAAAATAAATCCCGCCCAGCGCTGGGCCACGGCTTCGTGGGAATACTGCTGCCGTGTGCGCTCCAGTTGCCGTTCGGCCAGCTCCTGGCGCGCGCTCACATTTTGGCAAAAACTCCCCAGCACGCTTCCCAGCGCGTCCGCATCGCTGTGGCGGAAGATGGCTTCCTTCATGCCGATGACCTCCGGGATGGCACCGCTGTCGGAGCCGAGCGTTGGCACGCCGCAGGCCATGGCCTCGATCAGCACATGGCCGAACTGCTCTTCCCAGCAGTTTTTCAAAGAGCGCACCGGCTGGCTGGCGAGCACGAAGAGGTCGAGGCAGCGGAGGAAATCAGGAATCTCCCAGTGCGGCCGTGGTGGCAGCAGATGCAGCCAGGGCAGCAGGCGGGCCTGCTCCTCTAGCCAAGGCTTCAGCGGCCCTGCGCCCAGCAGGGCCAAGTGCAGAGGTTGATGCCGCTCACAGGCCGTGAGCAGCTCCCGCAGGCCTTTTTCATCTGTGAGCCGCCCGCAGTAGCCGATGACGAGGGCTTCCATAGGCAGTCCATGGGCCCGCCGAAGCTGGGAGCGCTGGGTAGGATCGGCAGGGGCGTGGCTGGAAAGGTCCACGCCAAGCTGGGCATCGACATGCACGTCCGCCGGACGCGCGCCGCGCTTCACGACGAGGGCCTTCGCGGCCTGGTTGCCAGCGATGATGAAGTCCGTGGTGGCCGTCATGGCGCGGTAGATGTGGCCCAGCAGCCAGCCCTTCCAGCTAGGGCGCTCGACGTTTTCCCAGGTGAAAATGCCGAACTTGCAGTGTGGCTGGAAGAGGCCAGTCAGCAGCCGCGCCTGCCAGCATATGGCGGCCCAGGGCTCGTTCTCCACCAGCACAATTTCGAACGACCGTGAGCGCAGGACGCGGTGCAGGCCGAGGTAGTGGAAAGTGGTGGTGCTCTTCCGGCTGCGTGGCAGGCGGATCAGTTCATAGCGGCGCTGGGCGGCATCGCTTTCATTGTCAAAATCAGACGCCGGGCGGCCCAGGATGATGCCGTCCTCCATCGTCGAGGTGACACAGGTGAGATCAAAGTGTGCAGCGAGCGCCTGCACCTTTTTCCGGTTCTCCAGGGCGGCGTATGGATGGCCGATGAGGAGCAGCCTGGGCTTAGCGGGTGACATGGGGTGGGGGCAGGGGCTGGGTGCGAGCAAAGGGGGGCACACCTCGTGCATGAAAGGGGTGTGCCGCCCACGCTGGGGCTGGGACTGCCGGAGGCCGTGCGGCGTGACGCACAGGCGCGTGCTGGCGTGCATCGTGGAGGGCTAGGGACTCCAGCATCCCCAGGAAGAGGAACGAGAGAAGGTTCAGCGGAAAGGTGCCAAACACGCTGCCCTGCATCAGGGAGGCGGCGACAAAGCCCAGCGGCACCGCGAGCAGCAGAGCCGCCACCCGGTGCGTGGCCGGATCACGCACACGCCACACACAGGCATGAAAATGACGCATCACCAGACCACCTACCCCTAGCACAGCCAGCAGCGCCAGCACGCCATAGCGCACCAGCAGGGTGCTGAGTGGGTCATGATTATAAAACTCTGGATCATCCTGCCCGCCGCGCTCTGCCCCAAAGCCAAATAGGCTGTAGGCGCGTGGGTTTGCCAAGACCTGGGAGAAGCCGACGAGGCGCTCCGTGTAGGTGCCGACGCGCAGCATTTGTTCAGCAAACTGGCTGCCACCGGCCATCTCGGCCATCTTGTTCATGGCGGCGGGCATTTTTTCTAGCAACCAGCCTGAGCTGAGCACCAGCGTCACAAAAGCAGCCCCAGCAGCCAGGTAAAAAAGCCGTAGCCGCAGTCGGCTGTGAAAGAGCCATGTGGCCATGAGGCCGATGGGCACAAGAATGAAGGCGGAACGAACCGTGGAACAGGCCAATGCGCCAAGGAATACCGGCGTCAGAACGAGGCCCAGGATCCAAGAGAACCGCACCCTGGAAGCACGCGCGTCCCGCTGACCTGCTACCGTCCAGAGGGCAATCAGGCAAGCGCCGGAGGCGAAGCCGAGAGCGGTAGGCGAGTTGAGCGTGGAAAAGGCGCGCACTTCATTGGCGATAATTTGCTTCACCTCAATGGACAGGCCGGTGAGCAAGTATTCGACCTCAAAGTCCTGAAAGCCCACCGTGCGCTGGATGATGCCATACACGGCCACTGGGGTGTAGGCGATGACCAGCAGCCGCAGGGTGCGCAGGACGGAGGTAAGGTCTGGCAGCAGAAAAGGTACCAAGAATAGCAGCAGGGAATAGAGGCCGTTGTTGGCCACCTCAGAGAGGATGGTGGAGGGACGCAGCCCCTTTTCCTTGGCGGCCATGAGCGCCACGACCACCATGCCCGCGCCAGCAGCCAGCAGGCGCAGAAGGTCACTTTTGGTGACGGCATGCCTACCCAGTAGCGCGCCGATGAGCACGCTACCACACAGGCCGCAGAGCATGAGGGGGTGCACTCCCAGGATGTAGTAGAGGTCCATCTGGGTGACGTTCCCAGAGACGACGGTCAGACGTTTCACAAGATCCATGTAACCCGAGGAGACGATCCACAGCACAAAGCCCAGCCGTGGAGAGACGAGGCAGAGTAAAAAGCCGCCCACCATGAGGAGCAGGCAGAGCTCGCTGATGGAATTGCCCTGGGTGAGCAGGACGGTGAAGACAGCATAGAGGATCAGGCCCAGCCCGATGAGCATGGCAAAAATCTGGCCACCGCGAGAGTCGTTCATGGGAAATCGATCAGAAGTGACTGGCCGCTTACGATAGCAGCGCGCGCCAGTGTTTGAAAAAGGCAGCCCCTGTCAGTGAAGCGGACTGTACGGCACCGAGCTGCCGCAATGGCGGCAAAACCACGGAACTAAGAAACCAGGCAAGCGTGTAGCTGAAGACCGTGGCCCAAGCTGCGCCAAGAGCACCATAGGCAGGGATCAGCCAGAGATTCAGCAGCACGTTCAGCGCCAGCCCGGCCGCCACGCAGCGCACACTCCAGCGCGTTTTTTGCTCAATCACCAGCAGCGCACCGCGCATCTCCCCATGCATGAGGGGTAGGGTGGCAAGGGCGTGAATCTGAAGCACCGGTGCGGCGGCGGCAAAGGCAGGACCGTAGAGCAGGGCCACCGCCTGCGCGCCCACGAGCCACCAGCCTAGCACTGAGCCGTAACCAATGAGCGTGCAGGCACCAAAGAGAGCCTGCTGCCGACGCTGATAGAGCCCTATATCCTGATGATGGGCGCGGGACAGCAGAGGCATGAAACTGGTAATCATCAGCGGCGCGGCCGCATAGATCAGCTCTGAAAGGCGCGTGGCAGCGGCGTAGATGCCTGCCTCCGCTGGGCCGCGCAGCCTGAAGAGCATCATTTGATCTACCTTGAGCAACAGCAAACTCCCGACCTGGGCCGCGAGCAGCGGCAGAGACTCTGCCAACAGCCTGTGGGCGATTTTGCCATCCCAGCGCCGCAGGTGCCTTAGCCAGCCGCGCCGGGAGCACCACGCCAGTGCGATGCCGATGCTGATGAGCGCCTCTAGCGCCAAGCTGAAGGCCAGCCAGCCCAGGCTAAAGCCTAGCCAAATCATCAGCCCGCGCAGAGCGGCAGAGAGTAAATTGGCCGCTAAAGTCACCTTCGCCGTGCGCTGGGACTGCTGGGCTGCATCCCAGCGCGCAAAGACCCCCTGGTAGGCATTCAAAAACAATGGCGCGTAAAGGATGAAGCCGAGCTGCAGCATCTCCACCCCCCCAAAAAGCCAGGCGAAAAGGCAGCCCAGCAAGGTGCAGGCGGCTCCTGTGAGCAGCATGATCCGAACGGCAGTGGCAAAGATGAGGTCTGCCTCCTGTGCAGGCCGCATGGACAGCTCCTTGACGAGCACCTGCTTCAGCCCGAGCTCCGAGGCATGGCCCATCCAGGTGCCTATCAGCACGGCGGTGCTCAGCAGGCCGCTTTTTTCTGGACCTAGACTGCGCGTGAGCCAAGTGCCCACGAGGAAGCCAGTGCCCATGCGCACGACCTGGGAAAGAGTCAGCCAGGATAGGTTGCGGATGACCATGCGGTGAATGACGGTCCATCAGGCATCAAGCCTGCGTGCGCTACGGCATGGCTCACTGCTGAAAGGCGGCCTCGACGTGCTCGCATAGCACATGCCCAGCCAGCAGATGGCACTCCTGGGCGTAGGCGGTGATGGGCGTGGGCACGCAGTAGGCGTGGTGGGCCAGCGCAGCGCAGTCGGCTCCATTTTGACCCGTGAAGCTGACCACGATGCAGCCGCGCTCGCGGGCGGCCTTTAGCCCGGCGACGACGTTCTTGCTGGTGCCAGAGGTGGAGATGCCGACGACCACATCCCCTGGTTGGGCGAGGGCCTCCACCTGGCGGGAAAAGACGGTCTCAAAGCCGTAGTCGTTGCTATGCGCGGTGAGGATGGAGGTGTCTGTCGTCAATGCGATGGCGGGTAGGGCGCGGCGGTTGACGCGGTAACGCACCACCAGTTCAGCCGCCAGATGCTGCGCGTCTGCCGCGCTGCCGCCATTGCCGAAAAAGAGGATTTTGTTCCCGGCCTTGAGGGCCGTCACCCAGGCATCTGCGATGGCGGCTAGCACCTCGCGGCATTCCTCCAGACGGTTCAGGGTGGCGAGATGGCCGTCGAGATGGCCCCGGAGCAGGGTGGAAAAGTCAGGCATGGTTGGGGAAAGATCAGTCGTCAAAAGCGGCCAGTAGCTCGTCCTTCATCACCCGTGCGGTGCCCAGCTTGCCGACGACGATGCCGCTGGCATGGTTGGCGATGTCGGCGGCATCTTCGGCGCTCAGCCCGGCGGCCATGGCCAGGGTCAGGAAGGCGATGGCGGTATCGCCCGCGCCAGAGACGTCATACACCTCGCGGGCACGGGTGGGGATGTGATGCGGGGCGCGGTCGCGCTGAAAGAGCATCATGCCCTGCTCGCCTAGGGTGACGAGCACCTTGTCCACGGCCCA
>JAIWOJ010000539.1 GCA_020216965.1 Prosthecobacter sp. | reverse complement strand
CGGCACGGCTGAAATCAGCCGTTTTCGTCGAAAACTGGTCTTAATCCCGTGCCATTCGGGTCTGCCCCTTTGAGGTGGCGCTCAAACCAGTGGAAGGCACCGATGTGGAGGGGCTGGAGGTCTTTGTGCGGCCCTTCGGCGATCTGGAGGCCCAGCTTGTCATCGGCATCCAGCATCTGGTAGATGCGGCGGACGCTTTGATGGATCTGAAAGACGCCGTCGATGGGGAAGATGCTGTCTTTATCCGTATTGCAGATGAGCAGTGGGCGCGGGGCGACGAGGGCCACGAGGCGATCGTAATCCCAGCGGTAGGTATTGACCTGAAACATGCAGTCGCAATGCCCCTCCACGCAGCCGTCCACGATGTGATTGCGCATGGAGGTGACGCCGGCGGTAGGGGCAGCGGCCTTGATGCGCTCATCCAGCGCAGCCACCCACCAGGAGTAGGCACCGCCGCCGCTACGTCCAGTGATGCCAAAGCGGGTCTTGTCCACCTCCGGCCTTGTCTCAAGGTAATCCAGGCCACGGATGCCTGCCCAGGCCTCCAGCCCTGCGGGCGTGTAACCGCGGGAGACCCACCACCAGCGGCCTTTGCTGTAAGTGCCGTGATGCTCACCCCGAATCTCGCCAAGCTGCACGGTATCAATGATCAGGCAGACGTAGCCATGGCGGGCGAACCAGATGCCGTGATGGTGGTAACCCGTCTTGTTGCCGTAACTGACGCCATTCTTCATCACGTTGGCATGGCCGCAGACATACAAGATGGCTGGCAGGGGCTTTGCGACCTGGGTAGGCAGGTAGAGGTTGGCCGTGACATACAGGCCAGGCACCGCCTGGTAGTGCATCTTTTCCACCCGCCAGCCATTGCCAGCCAGCTCTCCCGTCTTGGTGGCCTGGAGTGGCGTGCGCTCCGGCATGGGGTCTAGCCCCAGCATCTCCGCGAGCTGGCGGCGGTATTCCGGGGCTTTGGCTTTCCAATCCTCAGCTTTTTGGATGTCTTTGAGACCGCCGGTGAGTTCGATTTCATGGACTTGCCGCTCCCAGTAGCTCTGCAGCATCCGGTTTCCGGGCGTGTCGGGTGTTTTTTCGGGATAAGGGGCGGCCTGGAGGGTGACTGCGAGGGCGGAGAGCAGGAGGAGGCGCATTTTTTGGAAAAGCTGAAAGGCTGAAAAGCTGAAAAGCTGAAAAGCTGAAAAGCTGAAAGTGTTAGGCGAGGATGTCTTTGGCGACTTCACCATGCACGTCGGTGAGGCGGAAGTTTCTGCCAGAGTAGCGGTAGGTGAGGCGCTCGTGGTGGATGCCTAGCAGGTAGAGCACCGTGGCGTGGAGATCGTGAGTGGTGAGGATGCCAGTCTCAGCCGTATCCCCCATCTCATTCGTGCTGCCGTAGGTGAAGCCGCCTTTCACCCCACCGCCAGCCATCCACATGGTGTAGCCACGGCCGTTGTGTCCACGGCCATTGTAGAGTTCATTGTCATAGCCCGATCCGCGTCCGAATTCTCCCCCCCAGAGGAGCAGGGTGTCTTTGAGCATATCCCGCTGCTTGAGGTCGGCGATGAGACCTGCGATGGGCTTGTCGATGGAATGCGCCTGCGTGCCCAGACCTTCACGCAGCTTTTGATGGTGATCCCAGCCTGTGCTGGTGAGCTGGATAAAACGCACGCCTTTTTCTGCCAACCGCCGCGCCATCAGGCACTGCGTGCCAAAACGCTCCGTGCTGGCATCGTCCAGACCGTAGAGCGCGCGGATGTGGGCGGGTTCTCGGTCGAGGTCGAGCACGTCAGGCACACTGGTCTGCATTTTGTAGGCGAGCTCGTAACTCTGGATGATGCCTTCGAGCTCGGGGTTGCCCGGATCACTCGCCAGGAGGCGACGGTTGGCTTTTTGGATGAACTCAATCTGCTTGCGCTGCTCCGCATCGCTCAGGCGCAGGTTGGAGAGGTCGGGAAGTCCGCTGCCGCTGGTGCTCAGGCGCGTGCCCTGATAGCTGGCGGGGAGGAAGGCGCTGCCGTAGTTCATCGCACCGCCAGTATCTGCGACGGGATTGATGGTGACAAAGCCGGGCAGATCCTCGGCCTCACTGCCCAGGCCATAGACGATCCACGCCCCCATAGAGGGGCGCACAAAGGTCTCACTGCCGATGTGCAGCGCCACGGTGGCCATCTGGTGCGCATTGGTGCGCGTCTGCATGCCATTCAGCACGCAGAGGTCGTCGGCACATTTTGCCAGCTCAGGGAAGGCATCCGAAATCATCAGACCGCTCTGGCCGCGTGGTTTGAAATCAAAGGCGGTGCCCATGTATTTTGCCACCTTCTTCTCCTGCGCCTTTACCAGTTCCGGCTTGAAATCAAAAGTATCCAGATGGCTGGGCCCGCCCTGCATGAACATGAAGATGACACGCTTGGCCCTGGCGGGGAAATGCGGCGGTTTGGGTGCCAGGGGGTTGATCGTCTTCGGCGGTGCGGCTGCCTGTGCCCACTGCGGGTGCAGTGCCTGGAGGGCCAGCCAGCCAAAACCGGCGCTTGAGGACTGGAGGAGGGTGCGGCGTGTGATCATGGCGCAGACAGGGTTTTCCTAAAAACGGAGCACCAGGCCTGATCCTACGTCATCCCGCCAACCATTTTTTTGCCCGTCTAA
>JAIWOJ010000538.1 GCA_020216965.1 Prosthecobacter sp. | reverse complement strand
GGCGAGACCATCGTGCATCCCAAGCTCATGGGCCTGGTCGGCTGGCAATGGGTGTACATCTTCTGGGCCATCCCGGCGATTGTCCTGGGCATCGGCGTGCTCTGGCTGCTGACGGACCGCCCCAAGCAAGCCAAATGGCTGACGCCCGAAGAGGCAGAGGCCCTGGAAGCCGAGCTGGAACGCGAGCGGATGCTCAAGACCAAAGGCAAACGCATGACGCTGATGGAGGCCTTTTCCCACCCAAAGGTCCTGCTGCTCTGCGCCGCCTATTTCTGCATCACCACCTGCAGCCACAGCATGGAGCTTTTCATGCCTAGTGTGATCAAGGACTGGTATGATCTGAGCCGGAATGACTTCTCCCTGCTCATCGTCCTGCCGCCGCTGCTGGCCCTCATCGGCCAGCTCTTTGGCGGCTGGAGTTCCGACCGCTTCCAGGAGCGCCGCCTGCACGCCTGCGTGCCCATCCTCATCGGTGCGCTGGCCATGCTTTGCGCTCCGTTCACCAAAGGCAGCCTGGTCCTGACCATGACCTGCCTCATGGTCGCCTTTGCCGGGTTCAAGACCTACATGCCTGCCTTCTGGTCCTTGCCCAGCCTCTTCCTGGCGGAATCCGCAGCGGCGGCTAGCATCGGGCTGATTAATTCCGTCGGCAATCTTGGCGGTGCCACCGGGCCAGCCATCATGGGCAAGATTAAGGACGTGACCGGCTCCTACTCGAATGGGTTCTACTTCCTGGCGGCCTCCATGTTCACGGCCTCCTGCATCATTTATTTTCTAGGTCTGGGCATCCGCAAAAGGGCGGGTGCGGCTGGCGAGTCATGAGCGCGCAGCCCCCAGTCGCGCTCATCACGGGTGGTGCAGGGGCGCTGGCGTCGGCCATCCGCCATGAGCTGGAGGCGCAGGGCTGGCAGGTCCATGCGCCGTCCCATGCGGAGATGGATGTCACGGACAAGCAGGCCGTAGCCCGAGTCATCGCTCCCCTGCCCCGGCTTGACCTGCTGATCCTGGCCGCAGGCAGCACACGGGATGCGTTGATGCTCAAAATGACTGCGGTGGACTTTGAGCAAGTCCTCGCCGTGCATCTCAAAGGAGCTTTTCTCACCTCCCAGGCCGCCTTGAAGCTCATGGTAAAGCAGCGCCAAGGGCACATCGTCGCCATCAGCTCCCACAGCGCCCTTAGCGGCCCGGCTGGACAAGCCAACTACGCGGCGGCCAAGGCGGGCCTCATCGCCCTCACCCAGTCCATCGCCACTGAATACGGCCCGCGTGGCATCCGGGCTAACTGTGTGCTACCCGGCTTTTTAGAGACCCCCATGACCCGCCACTTGCTTGATGACGAAGCCTTCAGGCATCGCCTACTAGCCGCGCACGCGCTTGGCAGGCTAAACACCGTGCAGGATGCCGCGCGCTTCATCGCCTTCCTCCAGCACATGCCACATGTTAGCGGTCAGGTCTTCCAGTTAGACAGCCGCATTTCACCCTGGGCCTGAAGGCGATGCTTTCCCAGCAAGCGCTGAAAGTCCCGCATGACTCACCCGTTTCCCGCGCATGAGCCCCAGCCGCTTTCTCACCTGCCTCACCTTCCTTTTTTCCCTTTCCTGCCTGGCCGCCGAGCCCGCAGCCAAGTCTGAGTTCTTCAAGGAACTGAAGCTGGTCTATGAGGACAACTTTGACGCTGGCACGATCCATCCCGAATTCTGGGAGGTGCGGCAGAACACCACCTGGGTGGTGAAGGATGGCGTGCTGCACGGAAGCCAGTCCTCCAAAGAATTCCAGGCCAAGAAGGTTGCCGAAGGAGACAAGGGGCACGCGGGCTTCAAACCGGTGATCTGGCTGAAAAAAGTGCCCGAGAACTTTGTCTGCCACCTGCGCCTGCGCTACGATGCAGAGGCCTTTCAGAGGGGCTTCCCGCTTATTGACCTGGGCCACCACATCCACACCCTGGTCTTCAGCGAAAAGGCGACCACCCTGACGGTGAAAAAGAACGTCGAAAAAGCTGAGGTAACGCAGCCACTTTTTACCCTGAATCAATGGCACGATGTGGTCATCGAACTGAAAAAAGGGGCCGTTCTACTCCAGATTGATGGCGTGAAGCATGTCTTTGAGAGCAAGAACATCGACATGGCAGGCCAGGCCCAGATTGACTTCAAGGCCGTCGATCTCGGCACCTGCCAGATTGATTCCATCAAACTCTGGGAAGGCCGCTAAAAAGACGATCCCCTCACAGTCCCCGGACTACCTGGAGCAGCTCCACCTTGAAGATCAGGTCGCTATTCGGGGGGATTTTGCCACCCACCGCGCGGCTGCCGTAGGCCAGGTGGGCAGGGATGTGCAGCATCCACTTGTCCCCTGGCCTCATCAGCCTCAGTGCCTCCGTCCAGCCGGGGATGACTTGGCTGACGCCAAAACTGGCTGGCTGCCCCCGCTCGTAAGAGCTATCAAAAACGGTGCCGTCTGTCAGCGTGCCGTGGTAGTGGACGATGACCGTATCAAACATGGATGGCTGCCTGCCGTCCGCAGGGCCAGACTCCAAAACACGATAGCGCAGCCCGCTCGCCGTGGTCACCACACCCGATGGGTCGGGTGCTGGTGAATTCACTTGTGCCGGAGCGGTGGCGTCTAGCGTGGGCTCAGCAGTCGTTGCGGC
>JAIWOJ010000537.1 GCA_020216965.1 Prosthecobacter sp. | reverse complement strand
CAGGCACTGCCCAGGATGCGGAGGAGCCAGAAGTCAGACGCCGCTCCCTGAGGATGCCCTGGCTAGGTGGTCAAAACTTTAAGGATGTGCTGGCACAGCAGCAGGTGGGCTACCTTTTGGTAGAAGCCAGGGAGCACCGCAGTGAGCAGGTGCGTGAGGTGTTTGTGACTCCGGTGCGAGATCCCGCAGGCGGTGCTTTGCTAGGCGCGGTGGTTTTTGGCCTACCTCTTCCTGCTTTGGCAGAACGCACGCTGTATGAGCAGACCAGACGCGGCATCTTTGGCGAAATCATGGGCGGGATTTATGTGGAGGGGCAGTTGGTCAGCTCCACCGTGCCAGAGGACCAAAAAGCCGCTGTGGCGCACGTGGTGGAGGAAGCCATGCAAACTTCCTTCAAGCCGCGGCGTGAGCTGCTGGCCAGCATCGCGGGCTCCCAGCATCGGGTGATCTATCGGGTTCTCAATCCGGGAAGCCCCTTCCCCATGGCAGCTCAGGTCAGTCTCTACTCCCTAGCACCTTTGCAGGCAGAGATCAGGGAGCTGCGGCGCAGTGCCGTGGCAGTGGGGCTAGCGGCTCTGAGCGTGGCATTGCTGCTGATCATGCTCGTTTCCCGCAGTCTTTCGGGCCCTGTCAGCGCCCTGGTGGCTGCGGCGCGTGAGATTGAGCAGGGGCGCTATGAGACGCGAGTGCCTGAGACGGCTGATGAGCTGGGGAAAGTGGCGCGCTCGTTTAACGAGATGGCCGCTGGGCTGGCCTTGCAGGAAAAATACCGCAGCGTGCTGAATGCCGTCGCCGACCGCACGGTGGCTGAGCGCCTGATGGAAAACCCAGGTGCGCTGGGCGGTGAACTGCGTCAGGTGACGATGCTGTTCTGTGACATCCGTGGCTTTACTGCACTGACGGAAAAAATGCCACCCCATGAAGTCATTGAGATGCTCAACGAGCACATGACAGCGCTGACGGAGGTAGCTTACGCGCATGGTGGCACCGTGGATAAATTCGTGGGTGACCTCATCATGGTGCTCTTTGGTGCCCCGGAAGGTAGGCCGGACGATCCCTTGCGGGCTGCCCGCTGTGCGATGGCAATGCGTGCACGCAGGCGTGAGATCAATCGGCACGCACGCCAGCCTTTAGAAATCGGCATCGGTCTGGCGACCGGCACCGTCGTGGCTGGATGCATGGGCAGCGATCGGCGGCTGAATTACACCGTGCTGGGCAGCCAGGTGAATTTAGCGGCGCGGCTATGCAGCATAGCACAGGCGGGGGAGATCCTCGCGGATGCCAGCACGGCAACCGCCCTGGAGGGCATCCTGCCGCTCGTGCCCATGCCTGCCCAGCACATGAAGGGATTTTCCGCCCCTGTTTTGGCCTATAAGGTCGGCTGAACCAGAAAGGCAGTTTTGAGAATCAAAGGCGATGGTTTTCTAGATTTTCAGAATTCCGCGCTGGACGGCACTTCTGGGAATTCTTACAATTTCGTAGCATAATACCACTCACAAACAGGAGGGCTTGTCATGATGAAAACCACACCCAGGGCAGACGATGGCTACTCTTTCTCTGTCATTACAAAGTATGGCTACTCCTGGGCAGGTTGGTGGAGTTGCCTCTGCTTGATGGCTGTGCTCCTGACGGGGCAAAATCGTGCCAGCGCCCAGGCTGGCGTGGCTTGGACTCTGAGAAATCCCCTGCCTACGAATGAAAATCTGCACGCTGCGGCGTGGTCTGGCACACGTTTCGTGGCGGTGGGCAATGCCGGCACGATCTTGGTGTCACCGGATGGTGTTTCCTGGTCCCACCGCAGCTCGGGTGTGACAGCTCCCCTCAACGGCATTGTGCATACAGGGGGGCAGTTTGTCGCTGTGGGGGATGCGGGCACGATCCTCACCTCCCCTGATGGGAATGTTTGGACAAAACGAGTCAGTGGCACCACCAAGGCGCTGCGCTGTCTCGTGTGGACCGGAGCGCTGCTTGTCACTCTGGGGGATGACGGCGTGGCGCTGACCTCCCCGACGGGGGCAGTGTGGACGGTGCGGTTCACGGGCACCTCACTGGATCTGATGGCTGCCGCTTGGACGGGCAGCAAAGTCTATGCCGTGGGGGAGCTGGGCATCACCCTCGAATCTGCGGGCGGGACGACTTGGCTGCAAAGTTCCCAGACGCCTGCGCTCAGCTTCACAGGTCTGGCCTGGGATGGCACTCAACTGCTGGCCTGCACAAACTCCGGCACGGTGCAGACCTCTCCCAATGGCCTAGCCTGGACACAGCGCCACACCTCTGCAGCCGCCCTTTCTGCCATGCTATGGACTGGCTCACGAGCCGTGACCTGCGGGTCTGATGGCACACTGCTGACCTCACCAGATGGGCTAGCCTGGACGGCCCAGACGACGGGCGTGCAGCAGCTCCTCCTCGGTTTGGCGCAGGGCTCTGGAACCACGCTCGCTGTGGGTGCCACAGGTGCCTTGCTCACCTCTCCGGACACGACGACCTGGACAGACCGCTCCACGGTCAGCCATGCCCATTTGCGCGATGTAGCCTGGACGGGGCTGAAAATGGCTGCCGTAGGTCTGAATGGGGAGATTTTGAGCTCTACCGATGGCGTGGCCTGGGCGGTAGAGAGCTCAGGCGTGCTAGAAGACCTGCACGGCGTCA
>JAIWOJ010000536.1 GCA_020216965.1 Prosthecobacter sp. | reverse complement strand
TGGCCGATGGCCTCCTGCAGGTCCAGGGTGCGCCCGTCTGAGAACGGCATCTGTTTGTGAACGGTGTTGCGCCCCTTAAACATCACAATGCCAGCCACCCCTTCCAGGCGCTGGAGGGCTGCGGCAGCGGCGATCAATGAATTGAGGCTCATGCGCTGGGATGCACTCAGGCTTTCATCAGGGATTCCCGCACCTGCCGGAGGCTGCGCTTGTTGCTGGAGACGGAGCCATGCCAGCCGGAGGGCGAACTGCGGAAGGACGTCTGCCCCTCCCGATCCTCCACGATCCCCAAAACCAGGCTCCTCATGCCGAGGATGTCTGCCAGTTTCTGAGCGTAGTAGGTGACAAACTTCACCTCCCCGGCAAAGCGCTGGGCTCCTTCCGGCTCACCCCCGCTCACGGACTCCCGGCCACCGGCCACATTCATGCGGATCAAGCCTGGATCACTTTCAGCACGGGGAATGCTTGCTGGCTGAGCAGGCTGCTGGATGGGAATGATGCGGGTTGGTGCTTCCACTCCGTCACGGCAAAGCACAGGCTGTGCCAAACAGGTGGGTTGTCAGGAAATTGTCACACGGGCAGAGAATGCCATCGCTTCGCTGAAGTCCGTGCTGAAAGATACCTCTGGGGGGCGTTTGCTCCTGCCCTTGCCTGTGAGCCTGCCCGTGAAACGCTTTTTTGATTGGTTCAATAACCTCTACCCTGTGTGGCTGGTTGGCCTGGCCGTGCTCGCCTTTTTCAGGCCGCAAACCATGCTGTGGTTTGATAAACCGTGGATCTTTTGGTCGCTGGCCTCCTCCATGCTGGGCATGGGGCTGACGCTGAGCCTAGAAGACTTTAAGGCCATCCGCAGGATGCCGGGCAGTGTGGCACTAGGCTTCGCCGCACAATACACGATCATGCCCCTGATTGGCTGGCTGGTCAGCAGGCTGCTGGGCCTGGAGGCCGGAATGGCCGTGGGCATCATTTTGGTGGCCAGTTGCCCAGGTGGCATGGCCTCCAACATGATTAGCTACCTCGCACGGGCGAATGTGGCGCTCTCCGTGTTCTTGACGATGTGCTCCACGCTGCTGGCCTTCTTTTTCACACCGCTGTGGACGAGCGTGCTGGCGGGCAAACATGTGCCGGTGGATGCCTGGGGGCTGTGCCTGTCTGCCCTGCAGCTCACCATCGCGCCCGTGGTGCTCGGCGTGCTGATCCGCTGGTGGCTACCGCGCGTGGCGGATCGCATCGGTGCCTGCGGCCCCACGGTGGCTGTGGTGGCCTTTACCCTGGTCAGCGGCGGCATCGTGGCAGCCAGCGCGGCCTCCATCGCGGCCAATTTTGGGGTGCTGGCCCTGGCGGCAGCTCTGCTGCACATCATGGGGTTTGCCGTAGGCTATGTGCTGCCCAAGGCACTGCGCTTCCCAGAGTCTGTGGCGCGCACGGTCAGCATTGAGGTAGGGATGCAAAACGGCGGCATGGCCGCTGCGCTCGCACGCGAGCACTTTGCGGCGATGCCCCTGGCTGCGGCAGCGGGCGTCTTTAGTGGGGTGCTGCAAAACGTCATCGGCGGCATCGCTGCCGCCATCTGGAAACGCCGCAAACCCTCCGCATGAGCCGTCGCGACATTTACTACTGGAAGTGCGACCGCCCGGCGGCCTTTCACGGCACACAGGCGCGTGGGCTGGCAGATGCAGACGTGCAGCGCGATCTCGAAAAGGAACTTCGCAGCCACTTCGGCACAGCCAACGTGGCTTTGAGCCCTGGCGGCGGCCAGGGCAATCACCTGACCTGGAACGCCGAGGTGGACACGACCCCCATGTTCATCCGTGTGGAAAATGGGCCAGAAAAGGACGGCCAGCTTGCCATCGAATCTGCCGTGCTAGAGCGTGTGCGCGCGGCGGGGGTGCGCACGCCGCGGGTGTTTGGCGTCGATGCGACGCGGAGCCGTGTGCCGTTTGCCTGGCAGGCGCTTGAGCGCATCGCTGCACCTGATTTGAACCGTGGATTCAAAGAAGGGACGCTCGACGTGCCAAAGATCGCCTACCAGATTGGAGAGGCGGTGGCGAAGTGGCAAGGCGTGACCTTGCAGGGCTTTGGCGTGCTCAACGCATCGCTCCAGGGCTATCGCCAGGCTTATGCCGACTACTTCCATCTGCGGCTCGATGAGCATCTGCGCTTTTTGACGGACCGGGGCTTTTTGACGGATGCGGATGAGATTCGCACGGAGATCGAAAACCACCGCGCCTTGCTTGATCTGGCCCCCGGCTGCCTCGTGCACAAAGACCTGGCGCTGTGGAACATCCTTGGCACTCACGATGAAATCGCCGCATTCATTGATTTTGATGACAGCATCGCCGGTGACCCGATGGATGACCTCTCCCTGCTGGCCTGTTTTCATGATGCAGCACTTTTGCGGCGGGCTTTTGAGGGGTATGAAAGCCTGCGCACGCTGCCGCCCGAGTCCATGGGGCGCTTTTGGCTGCATCTGCTGCGGAACATGATCGTGAAATCCGTCATCCGTGTCGGCGCGGGCTACTTTGACCGTGACGATGGTTTTTTCCTGATCTCTTCCAGCGGCTCCGGCCAGTCTCTGCGTGAGGTGACGCTTTCCAAGCTGGCTGTGGCTTTGCGTGGCTTGCGGGAAGGCAGCGGCCTCGACATTCTCTGAAG
>JAIWOJ010000535.1 GCA_020216965.1 Prosthecobacter sp. | reverse complement strand
CTAGTAGCAGGAATACATGACCGACGAAGCGCGACCTGCCCCGTGATTCTAGGGAGTACAAGCCAAAGATGTAAGCGGTGACCACCAGGCCCAACATCCCTGCGAGGGCTGGGGTGATGAATTCATCGACCCTCCAAAATCCTTCAAAACGAACGTAGTTGGCGATGGCAAACGCGGCGATGAAAATAGCAGCATCCCGCCCGGCACGGCGGGCGACGGAAAACCAGTGGGCGTTGGAGAGCGAGTTCACAGCAGGTCGGGAGTGGGTTGTGGTCTCGGCGCTTAAGGACGTTACTGTGACAGGTTAGCGAGGCCACTCAAATGATGATTTTGAAAGAATTTATGCCTGTTGCTTGGGGGCCAGGGCGAGCGCTTGCCAGTAGCGTTCGGCACATTTTTCCCAGGCAAAGGAGCTCATGTGCGTGCTCAAGCGATGCTCTTCGGGCGGTGTTTTCAATGCCTGGCTCAGGGCTTGGGCGTATTCTGCGGGGGAGCGCCCAGGCACCAAATATCCTCCGCAGGGCGCTGCATGGAGAATTTCGCCGATGCCACCAACATCTGTCGTCACAAAGGCTCTGCCAGAGGCTAGAGCCTCCAGCAGCACGTTCGGCACACCTTCGTTGTGGCTGGAGAGACATACGACATCACAAGCACGCATGAATTGTGCCACTTCCTCAGGTGCCTTGCGCCCAGCCCAGATCAGGGCCTCTGAGTCCAGGCCCGCATTCGCAGCCTCAGCGGCCAGGGATGCCTGGAGAGGACCACTGCCGATGAGCACAAGGCGCAATTTTTCTGGTAGGGAACGTGCAGCCAGAGCCATGCCATGAAGCAATAGGTCGATGCCTTTGACGGGTAGAAAATTCCCCACAAAGAGCAGCAGCCGCCCATCCTTTGGCAGGTTGAGGGCCGCGCGTGCCGCGGCGCTATCTCCTGGGTGGAAGGTGCTGGTATCCACCCCATTGTACACCGTCTGCACCCGCGCCGCGTCTGCCCCAGCGCGCACCAGTCTTGCCCGCAGGTCTTCACTGCGGGTGATGATCTGGGCGCGTCTAGCTAGGCGCAGGATGGCTCTGCGACGTAGGGGCATATCGAGGTAGCGATGCACGTCCGAGCCCTGAGCCACTGCCACCATGGGCAGCGCGGCTAGGTTTGAGAGTCTGTCCGCGCCACAGGCATCTGGGAATAGCCAGGGCACCAGCAGAGCGTCAGGCTGCCAGCCCTGCGGCAGCGTTTTCAGCGCGCGTGCTGCACCCCAGGCAAAAAGCCTGTCATTGAGCCCACCTACTTTCGGTAGATAGGGCACCCAGGCATAGGATGGCTGAAAGACCTGATCCGCAGGGCGCGGACGCAGTTCGCACCGCGCCCCGTGCCATCCACCGTGCCCTGGCCGCAAACAAAGCACGCGAATCTCGGCATCAGGCCGCACCTGCCGCATGGCGTGTAATAGCGTCACATTATCCAGGCCGCGCCAGGGCTGGGTCGTATCTGGGAAGAGGTTGGAGAGGAAAAGCAGGCGCATGCAGCGCAGCATGAAGCATCATCCTGCGCCATGGGCCAGTGCCAACTTCGCAGCAGCCTGCCCGGTGGCCATGCAGGTGCCCATCACGCGCACTGAGGCCAGCGCCTCGTGATCCGCAGAAAGGCAGCGCCCAGCGAAAAACAGGCCCGGCAACTGCGACTGGCGCAGACACCCGGCTGGGATACCCGCAGGCTCAGCGCGGTCAAAAAAGCGGAATTTCGGCCCGCGTGCCGTCTCACGTTTTTCCATCGGCCAGCCCGCCAGCGCGATCTCATCCGGGTAGCGGCTAGAGGCCGCCAGCATGTCACCAGTGAGCACAAAGTCTCCCACATAGCGCGCGCTCTCGCGGATCCCTGCATGCACAGGGAAGACAGGGGGCGGGCAGTGTTGAAAGTCCTCATGCTCGCGGCGTAAAAACTGCCAGATCGCCATCGCGGTGTGCCTACCCTCGGCCTCCGTTTGGGTGCGAATGCTGGCATCCAAGGGATCCCAGCCGCCCCCACCTGCTTCAAGGTCGAGGGTCATAAACACCTCAGGCTCAAAGGTCGAATCCCGAAACTGGGCACCCATGGCTGCCTCAGGGAGGTGGCCTGCGCGCACGCCACGCACCAGCAGCGCCCCTAGTCGCAGCCGCCAGCCTTCATCATGACGGCCCAGCACATGGGGTAGCAGGCAGACGTAGGCAGGGCGGTAGAGCCGTTCAGGCGGTGCCTGTGTCCAAAACTCCTGCCCTAGCCACCTTGCCCCAGAGGCATCCCCGGTCGTGTCGATCAACGCCTTGGCTGCCGCCTTGACGTGCCTGCCCTGGCTCAAAAAAACCACTTCCCAGCGTCCATCCCCTAGCTGACGCAGCCCGCACCATTCCGCACCGCTCAGCCGGGTGAGCGTGACCTCCCTGGCGCACCACTCATCAGCCAAGCTGGCAAATACAGACGGATGCTGCCGGAGGACATACACCCGGCCCATCAGGTCAGGTGCCTGCTGGCCCGTCCTCTCCATCATCGCCTCACCGACCTCACGCGGCAGCCCCTCATTGAGCCAGGCCCAGGGGCGAGAAACATCCGGGTGAAACAGCCCGCAAAAGGTATGCACCAGCGCATTCACCCCCATGCCCCCGAGCATAGACTGGCGCTCAATC
>JAIWOJ010000009.1 GCA_020216965.1 Prosthecobacter sp. | reverse complement strand
GATCCGCCGCTCGGGACGCAGCCTCATCGCGCTTTGCGCAACTCCATTCCTGTTTTTAGGTTCATCACTTACTCCCCCTCTGGGCTTCTCATCTCTGAATTTGGGTTCATTGCCAAGCCAGTATCTATCACCACAAACTCGAGAAGACACACAACGGGGTTCGACACGAGTGGAGCCTGTAGAACAAATGCCATGGTTTTTGTGAACCATATCACGCCAGCCTGAGGAGCAGCGCATTCTCCGACACTTGTGATTGTTTTGAGAATCAGTCAGCCATGAACCCCGGTTTCCTCTTTCCTACCTCACGGGAGCTATCTTGCCCTACAACAATGCGGGAAAGGGGATAAAAAGAACGCCCGACCTCGCGGTCGGGCGCTCCCATTATATCCACATCACTGAGAAAATCAGCTTCAGGCAAACAGGTCAATGACAGGCACGCCTTTGTCAGCGACCGTGAATGGACGGTTAGACGGAGACATGACGACTTCATCCACAGGCAGCCCCATGGCATGACCGACCGTAGCCAAGAAGTCTTGTGGGCTGGTCTGTTTGTCGGCAGGGCGACGACCCTCTTTATCAGTGGAGCCATAAGCATAACCGCCCTTCACCCCAGCGCCAGCGAAGACCGTGGAGTAGGCCAGCGGGTAGTGGTCACGACCGTCATTTTCATTGATATCCGGTGTGCGACCAAACTCAGAGCCTAGGATCACTAAGGTAGAGTCCAACAAGCCACGGGCTTGGAGGTCCTGAATCAACGCTGAAAAGGCAGTGTCCAGGGTGTTACCGTTGTTCGTCATGGCGTTGTCGATGGTATTGTGCATATCCCAACCACCCATCTGCACCTCGACAAATCGCACGCCACTTTCGACCAAGCGACGCGCCAGCAGGCATCCCTGACCGAAGTTGTTGCGGCCATAGTTTTCACGAGTCTCCATGGACTCCTGACTGAGGTCGAAAGCCTTGAGATCTTCACTCTTCATGAGCTTGAGGGTCTCGTCGTAGAATTCGGTATAGGCCTTCACATCTTCGGTCTGGAACTTCTTCCGGAAGCCAGCATCAAACTCATTCATGAGAGAGACGCGCTTCTTGAACTGAACGTCGCTCGCTGTAGGAGAAATATTCTGGAGACCGCTCTCCGGATTGGAGATCGGAATCGGAGAAGTTGCAGGTGGGAAGAAGCCAGCTCCAGGATAAGAACTACCGCTGTTCACTACCACACTGTCAGGCAGGGTTTTGTCTTTAATCCGGCCCAAGAAGTGAGTCGCCCAAGCACCCATAGCGGGGTGAACGATGGTTCCGCGGGGCTCATAACCTGTCTTCATGATGTAGGTGCCGGACTCATGCACTCCAGTCTTTGAGGACATGGAGCGGATGATGGCCAGCTTATCGGCAATCGCCGCGAGTTTTGGTAGGTAACCACCGAGGGAAACAATGTTGTCACCTTTGGCGCGAACTGGGTCGCTGAAACCTTTGGTAGCACCTTCTTTGGGGTCAAAGGTATCAATGTGGGTCATGCCGCCCCCCATCCAGAGATAAATCACACGCTTGGCTTTGCCAAAGCCGGGTGTGCCCGGGCCGGAACGGGAAGCTGCCTGTTCAGCCGCCGCCATTTTCGCGGAGAGGCCAGGTAGAAGAGTGACGCCGAGGGCAGTTTTTGCCGTGTCCAGCATGAACTGGCGGCGGCTAGCGTCATTGAGGCGGAGAAGTTCGGATTTCATGGGTCGATAGTGAGATTGTAGGGTTTAGAAATAGTCTGTGGATTATTGAATAAACATAAACTCGCGTGTGTTGATGAGAGCCCAAATCATGTTGGCATAACCGTCATCTCCCTGAGCCAGCACCCGCTTCGCAATGTCTTTTTCATTCATGGTGGGGCGGCGATTCATGATGGTCAGGAACATGCGTTCCACGCGCTCATAGGGGTCACGGACGGCTTCCATGTTACGGAAGACCAGGGAATCAGGGCTGGTGAGCATTTTCTGCGCCTTGCCGTTCATCATCATGAGAACCTGTGGCACGTTGCCGACCTTGCTGCCGCCATCAATGAGGTTACGAGGACTTTGGCCGAAGTCGGTAAGGAAGTGACCTCCAGGTGCTGGCTGCTGAAGTTCAGAAGCCCGCATCAGGCGCAGCCCTTCGTAGCTGATGATTTTGCCGGGGCCATCCATGGCTGGCTCCGCCTCTTGCTTCTTGGTGCTACGAGAGGATTTGTTTTCCATCATCATGTCTTCACCGGCCATTTCTAGACTGCCACCCATGAGGGCACGCTCTTTTTCGGCGATCTTGCGGTAAGCGTCATATTTGATAAGGACGGTGCGGGCATCCACTGTGTCGAGGTTCAGGTCGATTGATTTGGCATACAGATCCTGAAGAGGTGCTTTGTAGGTGTCAGGCTTGCCGAGCACCAAGGTCATATAGCTGTCCCAGGCTTGCTCTGCACTCATGCGGCGCAGCATTGGCCCTTGGAAGTAGTATTTCTCTCCCATGGGGATGTTGTCTGAGGTGACCTCAGACTGGTAAGCGCGGGTGTTATAGACGATGCGCATGAACTCCTTGAGGTTGAACTTCACGCGGACCATTTCGGAGGCGAGGTGGGTGAGTAGCTCAGGATTTACGGAGCTAGATGGATCATCAATGTTCGTCACGGGCTCGTTCACCCCGGCTCCGAACGCACGCTTCCAGAGGCGGTTCGCTATGGTCATGGCAAACCGTGGGTTTTCAGGATGGGTCATCCATTTGGCGAAGCGAACACGGAGATTTTCATCGTTCTGCTTGTAAGCAGGATTTTCGGCATCTGCGTCGCTCCAGGTTACAAATTTAGGGGTGACCAGCTCGCCAGGAGCTCCATCCTTGTATTTGTAGTCATGAGGCAGCTTTAGCGTGTTTTCGCCGCGGTCTTTCACAGCAGCGCGATTCGCACCAATGTAGTTTTGGATGCCGTTGCGTAGGCGGCGCATGTCAAGAGCCGGATTGGCAGCCACAATTTTTTCAATTTCATCCATCAGCACCCTACCGCGGTCACCATTTTTGAAGTCACGACCGCCCAGGCGAGTGGTGGTGGCACCAAAGAAGGCGGCCATTTCGTAGAACTGGCGCTGCGTCCAGTCTGCAAAGGGGTGGTCATGGCACTGGGCGCAGGCGACATCGGTGCCTAGGAAGACGGTCAGGGTGTTTGCCAAATTGTCTAGAGGCATCCCGCTATCACGGAGAAGGTAACCCGCCGCACCGTTGTAGCTACCGTCGGGGAGTTTGTCCCACATTTTGCCGGTCGCAGTGATCATGTCATAGACCATCTCATTCCAAGGGCGATTCTTAGCGATCTGCTCCTTGAGCCATCCGATGTAGGGCGTGCCGCGAACGTTGTCCTGCTCAAAGTTGTCCTTAACCCGGAGCATTTCGGCTAGGTAGTTGTAGAGATGAGCTTTCGCGCCATCCGACTCTAGCAACATGTCAATGAGTTTCGCGCGTTTGGCTCGGTCTGTGCTTTTCAGAAAGCTTGAGCATTCCTCAAAGTTCGGAATGCGGCCAGCGATGTCCAAATAGACACGGCGCACGAATTGCTCATCCGAGGCAAGCGGGTTGAAGCCTGTAAGCACCGGGCGACCTGCTTTGGTGCGCTCCTCGGCACTGCGTTTGATGCCATTCAGGACAAGACCGTCGATGATTCTTGCCGCTTCTGTTGCGGACATATTTGCCGAAACGGTTGGGGCAGCCTCTGGCTTGGCGGATTTGGCGTAGGCTTGGTCTTCGGCAGAGAGCACAGATAGTGGGAAGCGATGCTCTGCTGAGTCTGGGGTGCGTAGAATAATGGCGTCTCCCTCCAATCGGACGAAGGCGGCATTGACTTGACGCCCCTGGGCGTTCGTCCAGATGCGCATTTCAGCCGCAGGTGCGGTCATGCACAGACTGGCGGCGGCGAGGGCTGCTAGCAGTGTGGGTTTGGTATTCATGAGGAAGTTTGTGGCTTGCGGAAACGATTGGGAGTTCCACGCACGAAACGGCGGGGCACGCCTTCCCTTAGATGTTTTTTTTGATATTCAGGCAGGTCTGGCTTGGTAGGAGGAGCTTGCGGACTTGGCAGCCTGTGTCACAGGGGCAAGACATGCCTTTTTCATTACAGTCTGCCTGGAATGCTCTCCGAGGACAAAGTTCAGCCGAAATAGGGCGAGCCATGTTCCAGCGGGGGGGGCATCCGGCGCTGCAATTTCTAAAATATGGCTTTTGTGGTGTGGCGGCAGCACTTGTCCACAATGGCATTACCGCCGCACTCTCCCTCACCCTTTTCCCAGCGGGCAGGGGTATGATGGTGGATGGAGCGCCCATAGAGGAATCTCTACGCGCTTACCACTTGGTGCTCAATAATGCCATCGCCTGGCCTTTTGGCACAGTGGTGGCGTACTGGTTAAATGTCCTTTTCGTATTCACTCCTGGCCGACACGGTAAGTGGCTAGAAATGATTTTGTTTTGGACCATCAGTGCCCTTGGCTTTTTCCCAGGTGGACTGGTTGCTCATTGGTTAGTCGATAAGGCAGGCTTGCCATCAACATTAGCTCAATTAGGTTTTGTTTTTACATCTGTAACAGTAAATTTTATCTGTAGAAAATTTATTGTATTCAAGGGATGATCCATCTTAATTTATATGTTCCTTTTTTCTGAAATCGAGCGAATCAAGGAGTTCCCTGTCGCTAAACACAGCATTTTCCTAGCCCATGCAGGGGACACTGTGCTGCCTGCGAGGGTCGCTCATGTGATGCAGGCCTATCTCACGGAGGCATGTGAGCGGATGCAGGAGTTTCCAGAAGCGTGGAAAGCGCTGAATGATGCCCGCGCGGTCGCGGCTAAAATGATTGGTGCTCAGGCTTCCGAAATCTCTCTGCTAGGCCCGACTTCGCTCGGTCTTAGCTTGGTGGCGAATGGTCTGGATTGGCAGCCTGGTGACGAGGTGATTTGTTACCCGGATGATTATCCTGCAAATGTGTACCCATGGGCAGATCTGGCCCGGCTTGGCGTGGTGGTAAAAGCACTGACGCCAGCTCAGCTTGGGGCGATCACGCCTGAACTCGTCGAAGCAGCACTCTCCCCCCGAACAAAGCTTGTCGCTCTGGCTTCCTGCCACTTTCTTTCCGGGCATAGGCTCATGATTGATGAAATCGGGCGCATCTTGCGCTCTAGGGGGGTGCTTTTCTGCCTGGATGCGATTCAGACTTTGGGAGCCTTTGAGACGCGGGTAAATCACGTCGATTTCCTCTGTGCTGACTCTCACAAGTGGATGTTAGGGCCGATGGCTGCGGGTATCGTTTATGTCCGCGAGGAGGTCCGAGAGCGCCTACGCCCCTGCTTGCTTGGATCCTGGAATGTCCATAGCCCAAATTTTATTGCCCAACCAGAAATCGCTTTTGAACGCGGGGGGCGACGTTATGAGCCCGGCGTGCTCAATATGGCAGGGATCTTAGGAATGAAAGCCGGCATGGAACTGCTGCTAGAGATGGGCATCCCCAAGGTCAGCGCCCAACTCTTGAAATTAAAGGAGCGCCTCATTTCAGGGCTAGAGCCGCTAGGGTTTCAGTTTATCGGACCTAAAACTGGCGAAGGCGCATCTGGAATCTCGACTGCTTGGCGGACGGAGGGCAGCGGCCCCAGCATCGAAAAGGTGTACGAGCATCTCCTTTCTCAGAACATCATCCCAAGCCTTCGACATGATCGTCAAGGGCGTGCTTATCTGCGCTTCAGCCCTCATTTCTACAACACACTGGATGAAATGGACCGCGTCATTGAAGCCGTGCGTGAGGTTCCAGCGAGATGATATGAATATGGATCACATATGAACTTGGTGCATTTTGCTAGCTTATGATGTTGCGTTGATGCGGTATGCCATGGCCCCCTGATTCCCGACCTCATGTCCACTTCCTTTGCACTTGCTGATCTTGAGTGGATGCGCATGGCGCTCGATCAGGCACGTCTAGGGGTCGGGTTGACGAGCCCGAATCCGGCGGTGGGAGCCGTGATCGTGCGGGATGGAAAGCAGATCGGCCAGGGCTGGCACCGCAAGGCGGGTGGACCTCATGCCGAAGTGGAGGCCATTCGTGATGCCCAGAGTCGTCACCCTGAGCTGCTGGCTGGATCGACGATCTATGTGACCCTGGAGCCCTGCTCCACCCATGGCAAAACTGGCCCATGCACGGAGGCCATCCGCACAGCGGGCATCCAGCGCGTGGTCTGGGGCGCACAAGACCCGAATCCAGGCCACCGAGGCCGTGCCCGCGAAGTGCTAGAGGCAGCGGGTATCCAGACGACCGTCGGCGTGCTGGAGGCAGAGTGCCAGGCGCTGATCCGGCCTTTTGCGAAGTGGATCACCACCGGCCTGCCTTATGTGATCGCCAAGGCAGGGCAGAGCCTAGATGGCAAAATCACCCGCCCTGGCGGGGAGGGCCAGTGGCTGACCAGCGAGGAGGCCCGCGCGCATAGCCGTCGCCTACGCGCCAGGGTGGATGCGATCCTCGTCGGCGCAGGCACCGTGCGGGCGGACAATCCGCACCTAACCCTGCGGGAAGCCGCCATGCGTGGAAAGGAGCAGCCGTGGCGCGTGGTGCTGACACGCAGCGGAGATCTTCCTGCGGAAGCAGTGATTTTTACAGATGAATTCAAGGAGCGCACTCTCGTGCTGCGTGGCCTCAGTTTCGTGGAGGCCCTGCGGGATCTGGCAGGGCGTGGCGTCGTCAGTGTACTGATTGAAGGCGGCGCGGGAGTGTTGGGGCAGGCTTTTGCCGAGCGTCTCGTTGATGAGGTGGCCTGGTATGTGGCTCCGCGGCTGTGTGGTGCAGCGGGCCTGTCAGTGCTAGGCCAGCAGCCGCTGGCGGCTTCCGTACAGCTCAAGGATGTGCAAATCACCCCCCTTGGGGATAACCTCTGCCTGACCGGCCGCCCTAAATGGGCAGAAGCTGCCGCCCTCCCCCCGCCATGAGCCGCCCTGCCGTAATTTTTGACCGCGATGGGGTCGTGAATCTCTCCCCAGGGCCAGGCTATGTGCTGCGCTGGGTGGACTTTCATTTTTCCCCCGGCATCGTGGAGGCGCTGGCTCTCTGCCGTGCCCGTGGTTACGCCACGATTCTCGCCACCAGCCAGCAGGGCGTGGGCAAAGGGCTCATGACCAAGTCCGACTTAGATCAAATCCATGCAAACATGCAGGCTGCGCTAAAACCGCATGGGGCACACTTTGATGGCATCTACGCCTGCACCTGCTTGAAAACGGACCCGAACTGCACTTGCCGCAAGCCAAGCGCTGAAATGCTGCTGCGCGCGGCTGCTGACCACGGCCTAGATTTAAGCCGAAGCATCCTCGTTGGTGATGCCGATCGCGACATTGAGATGGGCTTCCATGCTGGGGTGCCCACGACCATCCGCATCGATAGTGAAAACCCGCATCGGGTCATGGCCACTCACACCCTGCCTGACACGGTCGGCCTCGCCCAGCTGCTGGATCAGCTTCTTTCCGATTGCCGCCCAAATAACACGGGCGCATAATTCTGCCCATGCCCCCACCCGTCACCGCCCCAGCAACACAACCGGCGCAGCCGGAGCTGGCTGCGCCTGTCTCACACATTGAGATTCCCATCCCAGATGTGAGCCAGCTTATCATCCAAGACGATACGCCTGTGGACAACCTACTGCATGAAAAGCAGATGCGCCTCCTGACGGAGCCGCTGTACACCTCCTGGAAAACGGAGAAGCCCTTCCTAGCACTCGCCAACGTGGGGCTTTTTCATGAGCCCAGGCAGACGCCCGTGGTGCCGGATGTGATGCTCAGCACGGAGGTGGCCGCCCTGCCAGAGGACTGGCGCGAGCACAAAGAGCACCTCTCCTACTTCGTCTGGGAGCGTGGCAAGGTGCCAGATGTGGTCATTGAGATCGTCAGCAACACCAAGGGGCAGGAGCTAGGTGCCAAGATGGAACGCTACGCCCGCCTGCATGTGCCCTTTTATGTGGTCTATGATCCCGAGCACCACATCCAAGAGCAAACATTGACCTGCCATGTCCTGCTGGGCACGGAATACGACCGCTTCCCTGAACCACTGCTATTCAAGAAACTAGGGATCGGCTTGAAGCTATGGCAGGGTATTTTTGAAAATCAGGAAGGCGAGTGGCTGCGCTGGACGGACCCCGCCGGAGAGGTGATCCCCACGGGTGCTGAGCTAGCAGCCCGCGAAGCCCGCCGCGCCGAGGCGGCTGAGCGCCGTGCTGCTGAAGAAGCCGAGCGTGCCGAGGCGGCTGAGCGCCGCCTTGCCGAACTGGAGGCCCGGCTCAAGGTCATGGAAAAATGAAGCCCGCCATGCCTCGCCGCCATTCCAGGAGCCTCCTCGCCTTTGCGCTTGCCGCGATGGTCTGGGCTCAGGTTTTTGGCCTCACGCGCGGGTATTGGTGCGATTGCTCAGGCGAGGTCCGCATCAGCCAGTTTGACCACTGCCACGGTGTGCATGGTTTGGCTTGTCATCATGATGATACCCACCCTCATTCCCATCAGGACCATGATGAGGAGGAAGGTGAGACGCACCCCCATGACCCGGTGAGGGAATCCATCGACGCGCAGACTCTCACCTCCGTAACTGCGCCCTTCCCTCCGCTGAAATGGACGCTGATGCACGCTATGTTGAGCTTCAAGCCATGGGCGGATTGGCATCAGGAGCCTGACCCTCGGCCTCCCACTCCACGGGTGCCACGACGATGTCTTTGTTTTTTTGCTGAGACCTTAGCTTTGCGGATTTGAAGATCCCGGCTGCCCTTTCGGATGCCGCTCAATTTAGCGGTATGTTTGGCACCTTTGATCTTCGATTTCCGCACCCATGTTTGCCCGTGTTTTCTGCTTTCTTTGCCTGGCAGCTACATCCCAGGCGCTCGCGCTGCAGCTAGACGCCATCGCTGAGCGTGTCCGCACTCAGCACCCAGCCTTGAAGGCCGCCCGTCTGGCGATTGATGAGGCGCGCGGGCGCCAACTAGCTGCCGGTAGGCTGCCCAATCCGGCCTTGGAGACCAGTTTTCAAAACGAAAGCCGCGTCAGCCCACGAACCACGGTTTTTTCCCTCGACCAATCCTTCCCTCTCACCCGACGGCTGTCTCTGGAGAAAAAACTGTCCACCCAGCTCGTCCAGGCCGCCGAGCTGGAGGTGCAGGATGTGGAGCGCCGCCTCATTGCGGAAGCACGCACCCTGGCCGTGCAACTGCTAGCGCTGGACCAGCACCTGATGCTACACCGCCAGCAGATGGACTTGGCCCGTCGCCTTTCCGCATTTGCCAGAGAACGTGCCAAGTCGGGCGAAGTGTCCCCTCTGGATGCCGCGCAGGCACAGGTGGACCTTCAGCGTCTGCTGCTAGAAACGCGACGCATGGAAGCCGCGCGGCTGGGCCTGGTGGGGCAGCTCAAGCCCATGCTGGGCCTAGGTGAAACGGAACCGCTACAGCTACAGGGCGACCTAACCCACATCACCCTGCCTATTGTCAGGAGCTGGCGCGCGCGTCCTGACTACCTGCTGGCGCAAACCAAGAGTGAGGCAGCACGGACGGAGGCCGACCTAGCAAAGGCCAAGCGGTGGCAAGATGTCAGTGCAGGTTTTTTCGCTGCCCGGGAGCAGCAGGACGTCACCCCACGCCACACGGAGCGCACCGGCTTTGTGGGGTTTCGTATCTCCATCCCCCTGCCGCTTTGGAATCGCAACCAGGGAGAAGTCGCTGAAAAAGCCGCTAGCGCCGAACGCGCGCGTCTGGAGCAGGAAGCGCTTGCGGCCCATATCCGCAGCGAAGCAGCCACGGCCCATCAGGAGATGGAGGCAAATGCCGCTTTGTTGCGTGAAACACGCGATGAATTCCTGCCCCTCGTCATGGAGCAGACGGCGAAATTAGAAAAAGCCTACGCAGCAGGCCAGGCCGATTTGCTGACGCTCTTGCGCGCGCACGATCAGCGGCTGGAGCTGGAATCAGGAGCCCTTGACGCCGCGCGCGATTTTCATCTGGCACGCATTCGCTACGAGACGGCCACATTCATCACCCCCCTCAAACCATGACCTACACGCTGCTTAAACTCTTCCTCTCCGCCGGTGTCATCGTCGCCGTCACGGAGATCGCCAAACGCAACAATGCCCTTGCCAGCGTCATTCATTCCCTGCCGCTGACCTCCCTGTTGGCCTTTATCTGGCTTTATAGCGAGACAAAGGACGCCGCTCTGATCGGGCGGCACGCCTACGGCACCTTTTGGTTTGTCCTGCCCACGCTGCCCATGTTCCTGCTCATGCCGTGGCTGGTGAAAAAACTCGGCGGCTTCTGGCCAGCCCTCGGCGCGGGCATCCTGATGACGGTGGCGCTGTATTTCCTCACCATGGCTCTGCTGAAAAAAGCGGGCATCTCTCTCTGATCCCCATGCGCTTGGTTCTCCTGTTACTCCTCACGATCTCACTTTCAGGCGCGGAGGCTGAACGCATCATCCTCGATGCCACCAGCGTCAAAAATCTCGGCATTGAAACGGTCGAGGCGGAAGAGAGCGCCTTCGAGCAGACCCTCTTTGCCATTGGCAGGTTGGAGGTGCTGCCGGGCAAGCGCGCCATCGTCAGCAGCCGCATCCCAGGCCGCGCTTTCTCTGTGCTGGCTCTGCCTCATCAGAGCGTTGAGGAAGGGGATGAACTCATGTGGGTGGAAAGCCGCCAGCCTGGTGACCCACCGCCTACCGTCATGCTGCCCGCGCCCATGTCCGGCCTCGTGGCAAAGGTGGACATCGCTGTCGGCCAGCCCATTCACCCAGACCAGGCGCTGATGGAGATCATTGATCTGACCGTGATCGAGGCCACGGCCCAGATCCCGCAGCACTTGGCTGGCAGACTCGCCATCGGGCAAAGAGCGCGCATCCGCGTCGCCTCACAGCCAGACAGGGTGCTGGAGGCAGACCTCGTCCACCTGGGTGCCTACGCCAACGAGAGTGCGGGCACGGTGGAAGCCTCCTTCCACCTGCCAAATGAGGACCTGAAACTCCGCCCTGGCCTGCGCGCTGAGTTTTCCATCATCACAGGCAGACGTGAAAACGTGACCACCGTGCCCAGGGAAGCCCTCCAGGGGGATGCGATCGCACGCTATGTGTTTGTGAAGGACTTCGAGCTGGCAAATGCCTTCGTGAGGGTTCCCGTCCAGACAGGTGAGCAGAATGACCAGCGCGTGGAGATCCTGCATGGGCTGCTACCAGGGGATGAGGTCGTCACCCACGGAGCCTACGCACTCGCCTTCGCTGGTAAGGGGAATGTCTCTCTCAAAGCGGGGCTCGATGCCGCCCACGGCCACGCCCACCATGAGGATGGCACGGAGATGAAGGAAGGGGAAGGGCACGAGCATCATGAGGATCACGAGCACCCGCAGAGCCCGTGGAATCACCTGACGCTCTTCTTTGCCGCCAGCACGGGCCTTCTCCTACTCATCCTCGGCCTTGCCATCCGCAAACCCACCGCTGCCTGAGCCCCATGTTCAACTTTTTGATCCGCCTTTCCCTGGCCCACCGGCCGCTCGTGCTGGCGGCGGCCCTGGTGGTGCTAGTGCTTGGCGCGCAGGCACTCTTGCGCCTGCCCGTGGAGGTGCTGCCGGACATGACAAAACCCACCGTCACCCTGCTCACGGAGGCTCCGGGCCTCGCCCCTGAGGAGGTGGAGGCACTCGTCACCCAGCCCATGGAGGCTGCGGTGCAGGGCGTCGCCGGGCTAGACCGCCTACGCTCTAGCTCAGACGTCGGCCTATCGCTGATTTTTGCCGAGTTTCCCTGGGGCACGGATATCCATCGTGCGCGCCAATCCGTGCAGGAACGGCTGCAAAGCGTGCTCTCCAGCCTGCCAGCAGGCGTGAAACCCAGCCTCACCCCCATCTCCTCCTTGATGGGCGAGGTGCTACTCGTCGGCGTCAGCAGCAAGGATGGCAGCCACTCCCCGATGGAGCTGCGGCTGCTGGCGGACTGGACGCTGCGGCGGTGCCTCCAGAGCATCCCCGGCGTGTCCGAGGTGCTCACAATCGGCGGCGGCGTGCAGCAGCTTCAGGTGCGGCCAGATCTTGCCAAGATGGCGGCCTTTGGCATCAGCCTGGAAGAGCTAGAGCAGGCCGCCAGCAGCGCCGCAGGGAATGCCACCAGCTGCTATCTGCAAAACGGCCCGCGTGAGGTCATGGTGCGGAATCTGGCCATGAGCACCAGCCTGAAAGAGATCGGGCAGACGGTGGTGAAGGTCATCGAAGACCATCCCGTGCGGCTGCGTGACGTGGCCGCGCTGGATCACGGCGTGCAGCCCATGCGTGGAGATGCCAGCGTGAATGGCATGCCGGGCATGATCCTCAGTGTGGACAAGGCCGCAGGGTTTGACACCCTCCAACTCACCCAGAGCATTGAGGCAGCGCTGGAGGAAATGCGGCCTACCCTGCCCGAGGACGTGCAGTTGGACATCCTCTTCAGGCAGTCAGACTTCATCAGCCACGCCATCCACAACCTTCAGGAGGCCATCCGTGATGGCTCGGTGATGGTGGCCATCGTGCTCTTTCTCTTCCTCCTGAACGCACGGGCCACCCTCATCACGCTTACCGCCATTCCCCTGTCTTTTGCCACCACAGTGCTGGTCTTTGAGCGATCCGGCGTCAGCGTGAACAGCATGACCCTCGGCGGTCTTGCCGTCGCCATCGGCATGGTGGTCGATGATGCCATCGTGGATGTGGAAAATGTTTGGCGCAGGCTGCAAGAGGCACCGGCTGGTAGCTCCCGCCTGGAGGTCATCGCCACCGCCTCTGGGGAGGTGCGCAGCTCCATCCTGTATGCCACGCTGCTGATCGTGCTGGTTTTTACCCCACTGCTCGCGCTGGAGGGGCTGGAGGGCCGCCTTTTCACCCCCATCGCCACAGCCACCATCACCAGCATGGCGGCATCTTTCCTGGTCAGCCTGACGGTCATCCCCGTGCTGTGCTCCTTCGGCTTTTCACGCCGCCCAGCAGAGACGGGACACGCCGCGGATAGCCATGCAGTGCGCGCGTTGAAGTTCATCTCCAGGCACACCTTCCTGCGCCTCGCCCGCACGCAGCCGCTGCTGGTGCTGGGGCTCACGGGCATGGCCTTCATCGCCGCGATGATGCTTTATCCCAGCATGGGAAAGGAGTTTCTGCCCGCCTTCCATGAGGGCAGCGCCACGATCTCCCTCGTCGGGCCACCGGGAAGCTCGCTGGCGTGGTCGAATGAGATAGGCGAGGCAGGGGTCAGGCTGCTGAAGTCCATCCCAGAAGTCAAAAGCATCGGCCGCCGCGCCGGACGCGCGGAGCGGGACGATCACGTCATGCCGGTGAGCGTGAATGAGTTTGATGTGGAGTTCCATGAGGGTGGCCGCCCCAGGCAGGAAGTCTTCACGGAGATCCGGCACCTGCTCTCCACCCTGCCAGGAACCTATGCCAATGTAGGTCAGCCCATCGGCCACCGCCTCTCCCACATGCTCAGCGGCGTCTCTGCCAAGATCGCCGTCAAGATCTTCGGGCCCGATTTGGACACTCTGCGTGCTCTTGGCACCCGCGTCGCGACCCTCAGCCGCAGCCTTCCAGGGATGACGGATGTGCTCATGGAGCCGCAGGTGCCCATCCCCCAGATGCGTGTTGCGGTGGACCGTGAAAAAGCTGCCGCCCATGGCCTGCAACCCACCGCGATCAACCAGCAGGTCAGCACCCTCGTCGGCGGCAAGGTGCTCGCTGAACTTCGTGAGGGCCAACGGCCTATCGACCTCGTCCTGCGTCTGCCAGAGTCTGCCCGTGACGATGCGGAAAAGCTCCGCCAACTGCCCCTGGTGACGGCGGATGGCCGCCGTGTGCCGCTCGGCCTCATCGCTGAAGTGCGGGAGGCAAATGGCCCAAACGTCATCCATCGTGAGAATACCCAGCGCCGCCTGGTGGTCAGCATGAACACTTCCGTTCGCGATGTCACCGGCCTGGTGCAGCAGCTTGAGGAACGCTTGAAGCAGGATCTGAAACTGCCCGTCGGCTATCGCCTCAGCATGGAGGGCGAGGCCCGCGCCCAGGCAGCAGCGGCGCGCAGGATCACCCTGCATTCGGTGCTGGTGTTTGGCATCATCACCCTGCTGCTTTACGGCTGCTTTCACAGCTTCCGGCTGGCGGCCATGGTGCTGCTCAACATCCCCCTGGCACTGATCGGCGGCTTGGCGCTCACCTGGTGGATGATCGGCACCATCAGCATTGCCACTTTGGTCGGCTTCATCGCCGTCGGTGGCGTGGCTGCACGCAATGGCATCATGATGATTAGCCATTACCTCCATCTCATGCGCGTGGAGGGGCAGCCTTTTACCTGGGCCATGGTGGAGCGCGGCACCCTGGAGCGCCTCGTCCCCGTGCTGATGACCGCGCTCAGCGCTGGCATCGCCGTCATTCCGCTGGTGCTGGCCGCGGGTCAGCCGGGCAAGGAGATCCTGCACCCCGTCGCCGTCGTCATTGCGGGTGGGCTGGTCAGTTCCACCCTCCTGGACCTGCTGGTCACACCCGCCGTGTTTTACCATTTTGGCCGTCAGGCCGCCCTCAAATCCATCCAACACACCCAGCCATGAAAAAAGCGCTCTTCACTCTATTCACCCTCTTTAGCCCCCTCGCCTGCGCCCATGAGGGCGTCGAGCTCGGCCCCAACGGCGGGCGCATCCTGGAGTTTAGCAAAGATGAAACCCTGCACGGCGAGCTGACGCTCAAAGACGGTAGGTTCCACATCACCCTGCTGGACAAGGACATGAAGCCCGTTGCCGTCTCCTCACAAACCCTCACTGCCACCACGGGGGATCGCCAGTCTCCCCAAAAGCTCTCCGTGGAAAAGACCGCTCAGGGCTTCTCTCTCCCCGTAGTCAAAGAGGGTGAGTGGCTGATCCTGCAATACCGCGCCGAGGCCAGCGCGAAGCCCGTCACCGCCCGTTTTGAATTCAACACCGCCATCTGTGAGGAGTGCAAGGCCGTCGAATGGCTCTGCAAATGCAAGCCCTGAATCTGCCCGCCACGCTGTGATGTCCCTGCTGGCTTTTTTTTCGCGGCAGGAGTAGCCTACCCGGCACGTTTTCATTCCGTCCATG